>CAXAHZ010000203.1:0-3123 GCA_963968875.1 uncultured euryarchaeote | reverse complement strand
GCCCTCAGGATGCGGCATGCAATTTCACCGCGGTTGGCGACGAGAACTTTGTTGATCATTGCAGCCCCTCAATCTAGTTGTTCTGGCTTCCAATTGGGTTGACGCTTGTCCAAGAATGAAGAAAGGCCTTCTTGTCCTTCATTCGAACCTCGCATTCGACTGGTGAAATCAAGTGTAAAGTTCCGTAATTCATCATCGCTGCCTGACCAACGGTCAAATTCAAGAGTGAGCTCTTTGGCAAGCGTAACTGCACACGGTCCTGTGGATAAGACTTCATTGGACAGGGCATCTACGGCCGCTGAAAGGTCATCTATCTCACCAACCACATGTTCTATGAATCCAGTACGAAGCGCTTCCTCTGCTCCAATTCTACTTGCTTGCATTGCAAGACGGCGAAAGCATGCCGAACCAAGACGCCGATAGACGTAGGGGCCTATGACGGCTGGAAGTATTCCGAGTTTACCCTCGGAGAGAGCGAGTTTTACATTTTCAGTGGCGATGACATGGTCAAGACAAGCAACCAAACCGGCTCCGCCACCGAGGGCGACTCCCTGCACGGCACCTATGGTAAAGCAAGGATGAGCCCATAGTCCGTTGAACAATCGGTCAAGCCTCTCGGAATCTTCCCGGTTTTCCTCCTTTGAATTGGCCCCAGCATCGCGCATCATGTTGATGTCTGCACCGGCACAGAAGTGACGGCCCGCGCCCGAAAGAACGAGGATACGTAGGAACGGCACTCCGCTGCTATCGTGAAGTTCTCCTTGACGCCCTACACTTCGTTCTGCGGTCCAATCAAAGAGCGTAACGAGTTCGGTAATCATCTGAATGTTTAGAGCGTTATACTTGGTTTCCCGGTTGAGTTTTAGATAGCATATAGCATCCTGAATCTCAACGGAAACAAGTTCTGTCACGGGGGGTGTATCCATAGAAGTCATATCTAATTCTCCAATTGAGTTTTTAAATTTTATATTCAAATATCACATTCGGAATATACCGTAGCGATTGGTCGGCAAAGGCGCATTTCGGGCGGATGCAAGACAAAGGCCGAGGACATCACGCGTATCACGAGGGTCGATGATGCCATCGTCCCATAGGCGGGCTGTTGAATAATACGGGCTACCCTCGGTTTCATACTTATCCAAAATCGGTTGTCGGAATGCTTGGAGTTCTTCGCCTTCAAGCTGAGTCAGGCCCTCGCGCTTTCTCTGGTCTTGCTTTACCGTAGCGAGTACATCTGCAGCCTGAGGCCCGCCCATGACGGAAATTCTACTGTTTGGCCACATGAACAAGAAACGGGGATCGTAAGCACGCCCACACATTCCGTAATTTCCCGCCCCGTGAGAACCGCCTACGATCACGGTAAACTTTGGCACGTTAACACAAGATACGGCAGTTACCAATTTAGCACCGTCTTTTGCTATACCACCTGCTTCGTAGGCTTGACCCACCATGAAGCCGGTGATGTTCTGAAGGAAAATAAGCGGTATTCCTCGTTGCCCACACAACTCAACAAAGTGAGCGCCCTTGAGAGAGGATTCCGAAAACAAAATCCCATTATTGGCGATGATGCCGACTTTGTGACCGTGAATGTGCGCAAAACCGCACACCAATGTGGTCCCATAACGAGCTTTGAATTCATGAAACCTTGAACCGTCAACAACACGAGCAATCAACTCACGTATGTCCACTGGAGTGCGGTTATCTGCAGGGATCAATCCAAGCATATCATCAACGTCGTATGCTGGCTCCTCCGGCTCTCTACTTGCCGCAGGCGCAAGATTTCTTGGACCGAGGTTTTCCACCACATTGCGAACCATACGAAGCGCTTCATCTTCGTCTTCTGCAAAGTGGTCAGCAACACCCGATTGAACCGTGTGGACTTCGGCCCCACCAAGGTCTTCAGCTGTAACTTCTTCACCTGTTGCTGCCTTAACGAGAGGCGGGCCTGCAAGGAAAATAGTTCCGTTCCCCTTGACGATAATGGATTCATCGGACATAGCTGGGACGTATGCGCCACCGGCTGTACATGACCCTAGAACCGCCGCTACTTGCGGTATTCCGTCACCGGACATGCGCGCTTGGTTACGGAAGATCCGGCCAAAATGGCCAATATCAGGAAATACTTCGTCTTGCATTGGCAAGAAGGCACCACCCGAGTCTACAAGGTAAATGCACGGCAGGTTGTTTTCATGAGCAACCGTTTGAGCCCGAATGTGTTTCTTTACGGTCATTGGATAGTACGAGCCGCCTTTGACCGTAGCATCGTTAGCAACGAAAAGACACTCACGGCCATGAACCATACCAATGCCAGTTACAATGCCTGCAGAATGGGCCCTACCGTCATAAAGTTCGTGGGCAGCGAGAGGGGATAATTCCAAAAAAGCAGTCCCTGGGTCAATGATTCTCTCGATGCGTTCCCTTGGCAGATGCTTTCCTCGTGAACGGTGGCGTTCAACGTATTTTCCTCCACCGCCATTGGATGCGGTGTCGAGCCGTTCACGCAATTGGGCAATCAACGCCTCATTGCGCTTCTTTCGTTCAGCAAATTCAGGGTCTGTACGATTCACCCGGCTTGGTAAACGGTCCATCTCAACCCCTCGTTTTCAGCCAAGGGAGTATCGCATTTAATTGCATGGAATCCAATTGAAGCCAAAGATTGTTCAAAAATCAAACACCGAGCATCAATCTGCCAATGTCCCTTAATCCAGGGGCCAATCCTACAATCAACACTGCGAGAACGATGAGCAGCCTGAAATGTTGTTGGCGATGCTCAACCCGCATTTGCACAAACAGCCAAACAATGAGACCCACTAAAATTGATTTGATGATGGCGAAGAACCAGGCCCCTTCACCCCAAGAAATGCCGATGACTTGGTTAATGTCTCCTCCGAACTGAATCACAGCATCACTCACTGGATGTTTCTCACTGTATCCAAAGAAATCTATTCCCATCATGGTTGCAAAACCATCGGCAAGTTGCCCAAATACCATTCCGAGAACCATTGGGTGCGCAAGCAGTGCTTTATTGGACAAAAACTCCACTGGATGTGAGGCCCATCGTTCGGGTTCCGCTTCCCAATCTTTGAGGCTGATGCCTTGTGGAATAACGCCCGCTGAAAAGCC
>CAXAHZ010000202.1:0-3129 GCA_963968875.1 uncultured euryarchaeote | reverse complement strand
TACAGCGGCGGGGATTAATCTTGATGATTACACTACAACCGAAGAAATCGATGCACTGAAAGACATACTGTTGTATCACGTCGTGTCTGGAACAACAACATCAGCGGACCTCACAGAAGGCATGACAAACGTTACTGCAGTCAATGGAGACGAACTGATGATTCATGTAGAAAATGGGTCGGTTATGGTAGGCTCGTCAATGGCCAATGTTACACTAGCAGATGTTATGGCGTCCAACGGCGTCATCCATGTTATTGACCAAGTATTGATGCCTCCAGCAGACGCCCCAGTCGTCGTGGACCCGTTTGAAGGCGTAACCTGTGCAGTCACCGTTGGCATCGGCTCAACCGGATATGCATACTCGCCTGCAGTGGTTAACATCGATGTTGGACAAACCGTGTGTTGGTTGTGGGAAGATGCAAGCATGCCCCACAACGTCAAGGAGATTACCGCAAGCAAAGCTACAACGTTTGTGGAAAACGGTATTACGTCAGGGGCAGCGGCCTCAGATGTCGCCTTCTCGTACACCTTCACGGAAGACACTACCTTCTACTACGCCTGTGAACCACACGTCGCACTCAACATGTTTGGTGAAATCGTCGTCGGGACCGGTGGCGCTCAAGATGTCAGTGACTCAACAAGTGTTGACAGCGAAGACACTCCAGGATTCCTTATCCCAACGGTTCTCGTGTCCATGATTGGAGCACTTATCCTGATCGAACGCCGTTCCAAGGCAGAGTGAGGGTAGGATTTCGTTCCTCCGGCCTCGGTTATTGCAACCACGGGCCCAGGCTAATACTGGGGGCCCACTCCAAGTGTTGAGCATTGAAACATTGATCTACTCATTGTACGGGAGTTAATTCCCGTATTGGATGTAGTGCATGACACGAACGGTTGAAAACCAAGCCACGGCTGCGTTGGATTACAATGCGCAAACACATCTTGCCTCTTGCGATCGTTATCGTCACACTGTTGATGGTCCGTCAAGTCTATCCGTATGTTTCAGGGGACGACCCTAACGTTGTCGATGGGTTTCGCGTGGAGTCGGTGGCAACGGGGATCGGTGGACCAACATGCCTTGTCTGGTCCGATGCAGAACATCTACTGATTTGCGATCGTGATGGCGGTAGAGTCGTTGAGTTGAACGTCACTTCCGACAATAGAAGGACGCTTCTGGACGATTTAGATCGTCCGCATGGGCTCGTTCTTGATGGTGCCTCAGCATTCGTATCCGAAGCAGGTTCGTTGACAAAATACAGAATAAATTCCGAAGGACTTTTCGTAGACGCTCAACGGCTAGTATCCGGTATTGCCAGCAAAAATCATCAGACCAATGCGATCAATCTTTTGGAAAACGGGACGCTGATTTGGCACAGTGGGTCAACGTGCAACGTCTGTATTGAAGACGATGTTCGAAACGCAGCACTTCTTTGGGTCAATTCAACTACGGGAGAACACGGTGTTCTCGCGAGCGGTGTGAGGAATTCCTTTGACGGTGTCTTGGTTGATGGGCACGGCTATTTCTTTACAGATAACGGCAGAGACTGGGAGGGCGACCATCCACGAGAGGAGCTTAACTTCCTTGTTGAAGGTGCAGCATACGGTTGGCCCGATGACGACCCAGAAAATCCAGTTCCGACAGGAACTGAGCCGCCTATTGGGACGTGGACGCCCCACACCTCAATGAACGGCATCGACCTTCGCCCCATTCATTCACCGCTTCCAGGCCTTGAACCGTCTGAAGGATTCACGCTTTATGGTACGGTTTACGGCTCGTGGAACACCATTCTGCCCCAAGGCCACGAAATTGTCAGGATAGATGTACGTCTAGGAGCCGACGGTACGTACTCCTCCGAAATCACGCAATTCGCTTGGGATGCAGGAACGCCTCTTCCAATTGTCTTCCATCCCGACGGCACACTATACTACGCAATATTCGGCAACAATGGCTCTCTCTACAAAATTGTAGAGTCTTGAGATGACGCCCTAGAGGTCATCTATGCTACGTTTCCGCCAAGGCGAAGCGCAGTGTCTTCGAGCAGTTCATCCGCAGTTTTTAATGAACGAATGTATCTTGGTATCGTATGATGAGAGGTTTTCAAATCAATTAAATCGCCACACCATTCAAGGGATTGCCCCGGATGTGGAGGCGTTGAATCCCGTCCATGAATCTCCCACACTGAACAACCGTCGCCTTCAGCGGAGGCTCGTTGCAGGTACCATTGCTCATGTTGCTCCGGGTGGGCCGCTGTTAAGTGGTGACGCTGCGCAAACCGTACAATACAATCGTCGACAATATGCGTAATATCCGCTTCGTTGAGCATCTCTAAAACTTCTTCGTGTTCAGATCCGGGTTGGAACCACAGCAGGGGCATTTCGTCAAGAGGAATACGAACCATCAGTTCCATCACTGCTTTCATTGCCCGCCCTGGGGCGAGGAAAAAAACCACTACTTCCGGTACCGTGCCGATTTCTATATTTGGTCGAATAGGCCTTCCCAAAATACTCCCCCCCGCGTCGTTGGGATGGACGGGTACAAGCCTCCACCCCCTTTCATCCAAATCATGTATGGCACGATGGGCTGGGCGTTCTGGTTTCAGGCCTGCACCCAATATGTGAATGCTTTTTGCACCCATGACCGTGTCATGTATCGCCGGATGCGAATCTCTTAGCACATCATCCACTCTATGTTCACCCATTTGAAAGAATGTTCTTCGGCTTGAAAAACAGGGATATAAAAGCAGTTGGACAAAATTTACCCCATGACTAAGTCGTTTCTTGTTGTTGGTGGTAGCAGCGATATTGCACAAATTCTCGCACGGGAACTATTAGATTCAGGCCACCTTGTTACCTTACTTGCACGAGACACCGCTCGCATCGCTCATCTCAAAGAACTCGGTGCGGATGTTCTTGAGGGAGATGCCCTTGACGAGGCTACGGTGGTGCAGGCTGTTGAACATGCTAAAAGCCGGTCTGAAGAAGGAATTGCTGGAGCTGCACACCTGGTCGGCTCAATCGCTCTCCGCCCACCGCACGCCACAAAATTGGAAGATTTCGAAGCGGTGATTCAAACGAATCTCATTTCAGCGTTTATGATGCTTAAATCGGTTGGTAAAGCAATGCTCCGCA
>CAXAHZ010000201.1:0-3172 GCA_963968875.1 uncultured euryarchaeote | reverse complement strand
GCCTCACTCTACGGCCAATCCATCACCGTTTTGGAGGGTGGTCCAGGTCCAAAATCAGACGGAACATCAGCACAATGGGGCGGTGACCGAGGTTATGATGTCGTCATGTGGAACCTTCCGTATTTGCCTCGCCCTTCAGCAGACGATGATGTATTGGGGCCGATGGAGGAATCCGCTCTTATTGATACGGACGAAACGGGTTTGTTCCACCGCTATGTAAAACGTCTTTCCAGCGGACAATTGCTAAACGAAAAAGGGATTGCCCTTGCCGTCGTTTCAAGTTTGTTGGATGGGCCAAAAGCGTGCTCAATAGCCTGGAGGCATGGGCTTGCAGCTCGTGTGCTGTCAACAGCGTCGTTCGATGATGGCGAATCGCTCGATTTGGTGGTCATGTGGCGTCCCTATTCGGGTTCGGAAATAATCCATAAGTCAGTGGTTGAAAGCACAAATACACTCCTTCTGGACGGTAATTTTCCTGTCGGTTCTCGCTGCACAGCAGACAAACAATTGGTAGGTCGGGGTAGAAGAGGTCGCTCATGGGAATCTCTGGAGGGCAGCATCGCAGCATCTTGGATTGTTGATGACGGCAAAAATGCACTGCATAAACCAGCCGACCAGGTGCACATAGGCTTCAACATCCTTCAAGTGTTGGAGCATTACGATCCTCAAAGAGTTTGCATGAAATGGCCCAATGACCTCTACATACGTTCAACAACGACATCACCGTGGAAAAAATTTGCTGGCATTTTATTCGAAGGAAGGACCAAGGGTAAAGGACAACGGACTGTACTCGGTATTGGCCTCAACAAGCATGACGCCTCGGAATCGCCATACTCAAGTTTGGAGCAACTCAGTCCCGAGTTACTCACTGTGGATATTTTGGACCAAATCCATGCAATTGTGGCGTCAAGGTTTGAGTTTTTCAAACAACCGCTTATTCCGTATTCACTTCCCCAATATGAAGCGATTGATGCAGCAATAGTGGCTGGTTCAAATGAACTTGGGCCTTTGTTCTATAGAGGTTTCTTGGTTGAGGTAACCGGCGTTGGGATGGACGGTTCATTGATTGTTATGGACGAGCATGGCACGTCATTTCAAGTGGACGAGCCTGAAGAAATTCAATGGTCAAACATCAAGTTCGGCGTCTAAGATTTCCTCTTCTTCATCTGGAGTTTCACGTTGGTAGAGGCCGTATGCCAGTATGAGGGCGCCTACTGGGAACGGCAGCATATCAATGCCGTATTTACGATCAATGTTAAGATCGAGAGAAGCTTCTACTCCCTTGGTGTCTATTTCGTATGTATAGTAACCACCGTCTTCAATTTCAAGTCTCTGGTCCTCCGTTTCACCTGCGGCTAGAGGGATGCTTTCTGCGCTCACAATTGAGCCATATTCATCGTACAAGACCAGTCGTACTGTCGTTGCATTGGTCACGGTCATTTTTATTTCGAAGGCGTCGCCACCCCACATTGTTGCACCGTTGACGTAAGGTTCACTGTCTGTAGGGTGTTCAACGGGTGTGACCCAGGCCTGCATAAATAGACCGCCGAGGAGGATGGTTACTCCGGTCAAGATAAGCGCATCGCTCATCTTCATTTTAGGTGCTGTACCTCCACCGCCCATGGTGTGACCAACTGACGGTTAGCAATGAAGGTTAGGCTCGTTATTTTTTGCGAGCAGGTTTTGGGAGGGCCATCCGTTCACGAACCAATCGGATTTTGCCACTGGTCGTGAAGCTTTTAATTCCAATATTGTCCAGCGCTTTCTCGGTTTCCAGTAAGTTACGTAAGCCTTGGGATTGCTTCAGTGGAACTTGGAGGATGGCAACCCCAGCGTTTCTTTCAACACCATCGTGGTCGTTTGAAATGTGTTCCAAGGATTTCACAGCATTATCATCCGTGCTTGCAAAAAAATCCATTAGTTTAATGGCTCGATTAGACTCAATGTTTGTAGTAATAGAATTCACTAAGCCGGCGAGCGATGAGCGTGTTTGATACCGTGGGTTTACGAACACGCCAACCCAACGCCGTTTACCACGGAGTGCCTTCGTCAACCTCTTGGCCATGTTTGGTCCAAACATTACTGCTTCAAGACCTTTGAGTCAAATCCTACAATAGTATGAAAAAAGTAAACTCTTAGCATCAATTGTGGACGAACTGGTTGCATCAAACTCTGCTGTCGCAGTGGATGATGAAGAAATCAATCTGACGAAACTTGGTCAACTGGAGGGCAGTGACCCTTCACTTAAGGCACTGATCAAGGTTTTACTCGATCCAAAGACCTTCCCTCACGTCGTGCTCATCTTTGTTCTCTCCACCCTCTTCTATGTCCTTTCGACCCGAGGGGCAGAAGATTTCAGTGCTCTGGGCTTCGTTTCCTTGACTGGAGGATATTTGCTGCTCGGCTTACTGGCTAAAAACGAGCGCATTGATCGCCTCACACGTCTCCCAGAACGCGAATTAGACGACCAAAGAGGTCGGTTGAAGAGATTTATTTTTTCATTCAAGATTTGTCTCCTTCCCCTTGGTTTCTCGGCAGGATGGTTGCTGGTGCTCCTCGCTGTTATGGGTGGTGAGGGTGTCGGTGAAGGCATGCTTGAATCCCTCCCGTTTATCATGGGGAGTTTGTTTGTTTTCTGGGCCGTTATGCAAGGCAGAAGTTTCAGTAATTGGCTCTCTTCTGTTGCCGCATTGAAACTTCCACAAGACGAGGCTCGAGAAGGTGGATTCAAGAGTTCAATCGGGTTTCAAATGGTTTTCTTGATGATTCTCTCAATTTTAATTTTAGCCGTAGTTGAATTGCTTCAAGGCAAAGGGAGAAGTATTCAAGAAACTGCAATTGAAAACATTCTGTTCTTCGTTGGATTTTTTGGTCTGTTTGGTGCCTCATTGGGGCTGACGTGGAACTTGCGAACCCTTGCATCTCGGCACCGCTCACTTCATCGCTTTTCTTCACGGTGGATTCTGTTGACTCAAGCGATGATCACTTGGCATTTGTTAACCGTTTGGCGCCACACAATGATGTCTTCAGGTGGTCCAATTATGCTTGTCGAAGAACTGTTGTTGATGGTCTCAACTGTTTTCATGGCCATATGGAGCTTGACATCAAAATCCTACAAGTCTGTCTTCAGGTTGGTTGACGAACGAAATGCGCTTCCAATTGGTTTGGCTTT
>CAXAHZ010000200.1:0-3181 GCA_963968875.1 uncultured euryarchaeote | reverse complement strand
GCTATGGCTTGAATCTCATCGTCGTGCTTCTTCAACAGGTTTCGTAGCTTGACCTTCATCGATGGGGTTAGCATATCGTTGTCCGTTGTCCACTCTTCTGAATCAAGAATGAGTGTGCGAGCAACTTCGTAACCTTTCCAATCCGGAGCTACCATGTTGTTCTTCTTGAGATTGGCCAAGAGGAATTCACGAACCTTAGGGTCAGCACAAACAGCTGCATCGTCTCCCGATGCGGCGATACCTGCGCCTTTGAGTGCAGTACGAAGCGCTTCCATGTTTGGATGAGCGACAAGGTAAGTGTTCAGCATGTTCCGTCCATCAAGCACACATTGTTCGATGAGTGGGTTGAGTTTGACCGTTTCTTCAAGGGAAGATGGAGATACATATTTTCCATTTTCCAACTTGAATTGGGACTTGACACGTCCTGTAATCGAGAGATAACCACCGGTAAGTTTGCCCAAGTCACCGGTACGGAAGGTTCCGGGTTCAATGATGACTTCTTTGGTCGCTTCCTCATTGTTCCAGTATCCCATCATGACGTTGGGTCCGGTGACGATGATTTCACCTTCATCGGGTCGGTCTGGATCGTCCCATGCATCGGTGTCTATGGTCACGGTGACGCCGTTAGCAACACGGCCAACGGTGTTGAGTTTGCTTGTGCCTAGGCCTGCCCATCCATTTGCAGAAACAAGTGGCGAAGTCTCGGTAAGTCCGTATCCTTCGTAACAGCTGAATCCAACCTGTTGGATAAAGGCTGCAACATCGGGCGAGAGTGCAGCAGCACCTGACATACAGAATCGGATGTTTCCACCAAACCGGGCGCGAACCTTGGACCAAACGAGTTTGTCCCAAAGTTTGTCAAAGAACTTGGTTGGAGCAACAGCGTCACATTCAACGCCAGCCTTTGCAATTCGCTTTGCCGAGGCTTTCTGTGCCTTGTTGACGAAGATCTTCTTGAGGCCGGTAGCACTCTCAAATTGAGCATTAACACGGTCATAGAACTTGTTCCATACACGAGGAACTGCAAGCAATACGGCGGGTTTGATTTCAATACATTCATCTGCAATCCGTGTGAGGTCCGAGATGAGGTTGATGTGGACACCACAGCGAATCATCCAGTGCAAGTCAAAGGTTGAACCAAAGGAGTGAGCCCATGGAAGGAAGGCGGCGTTTTTGTCCCCAACGTAGATGGTGAAGGCTGATTGTACGCAAAGGATATTGGAAAGTGTGTTCCAATTAGAGAGCATAACTCCCTTGGGATTTCCTGTAGTACCTGAGGTGTAAATGAGCGTGTTCAATGCAAAGGGGTCATCAGCAACCTCAAAGTCTTCTGCTCCTCTACCAGCGGCGACGAAATCTTTCCACATGTGGACAGCAACGCCTTCGGGAGGCAGTTCGTTGGGTTCTTCTTCTCCGAGAAGAAGGATGCCTGATGAAGGCCACGATGCTGCATCAGCGGGCATGTTTGCAACCAATTTGTCAAGGACTTCAGTATCCTGTACCGCGAGCAACGAGGGAGTTGAATCGTTGAGAATAAACGCCCATTCTTGGCCGTGTTGATGGGTATACATTGCTGTATACGCAGCGCCGATACCGTTTGCTCCATAGGCGACTGCAGCCCATTCTACAGAGTTGTTCAGAATCAGTGCCACACGGTCTCCAGTTGTTACTCCAACTGCTGAGAGTTGACGTCCCACTGCAGTTGCGAGGCTTCCGAAGGTATTGTAGTCCAAATGGACACGAGGCATGTCTTTTCCTGGTATGTATCCAAAGCACGGCAAGTCGCCAAAGCGGTCTACACTTGTCATTAGCATTTGGTAGAGTGTACGAGGGTCGTCCCCTTCTGGTACCTTCCATTGTCGGTCGTTCGGCTGTCGTTCCCATGCGAGTTTAGATGGTTCCATGGTGTTACACTGTACAATTAAGCATTTGAAGACTACGCCTGCATTTCTTCAAGAACAGAGATGACATTTGCTCGCCAATCAGCACCATCGTTACGGTTTGCAAGGGGGCTCGCTGGACTTGGATGCCAGCAAGTTGTTATCTGAATTCTCCTTCCTTTTTTGGTCATTCCAGGTCCGGACTTCCCCGCAGAAAAAGCCTTACGTGCCCGCTTTTCTGCATACTTCCCAACGCCGATAATCCGCGTAATCCCCATCGCTTCAACGACTTCCAAAAGGTGTTCGTCACAAGCCTCTAAAATCGGTTCAATGATCGTTGAGGGTAGGTTGTCTGGAGTAATGTTCTGTCCCCGCTCGCCGAGGAGGAGCAAAGGGCAATGGTTGACTACGAATACATTGGCGAAGGTGTTCTCTACCGTCCCATAGTGCTTTTCCATCAAGTTCCAGAGGCGGGTGCCAGATACTTCTTGCCGTTCAAGACTCATCCCAACGATCGGTCGTTTAGGGTGGGCATTGGGAGGGGTTTGGAGTTGACATGCTCCAATATTTAGGAAATCAACTGCTACTCCCGTTGCACCAAACGGCACGCCAGTTTGAGCCATCCCCCAAGGTCCTGGGTTCATGCCTAGCAGCAACGTCTTCGCTCCTAAGCCTCCCCATTTAGACAGGTACTGTTCATGATGAGCCCACGCATAATCAAGCGGATTTGTTGCATGAGCTACTTTCTCAGTCCTCTCAATCTTCGCTATGGAATCGTCGCATGTCTTGGACAATTTCATAGCGGCTTCTTTGAGCAAGTCAACCGTTGACATGGTTAACCCTCTGGAATTCCATTGAAGCGATCATTCGTCTTTGCGTCGAGAGGCAAATACACCTGCAGCAATTGCAGCCATGGTCCCGATGGTCCCGATTGCCGGAAGTCCTTCGGAGGAGGCAGAACCTGAATCAGGTGATGGCAAGATGACCGTTGAGTCCGATACGGTGGCGCTTGGTTGTTGACCATCGGTTGCAGATACTCCACACGAGACATCATCACCCACACCATATCCAGTGGAGATTGAATCAGAGCCTGTTAGGATGACATTTCCATTAACTGACCATGTGACGGTCGTTACCGTAGTATCTCCGTCTGCATCGTAAACATTGTAATTGCACGTAAGCGTATCATCAACGGTTGTGATGACGGGTGAGATGCTCACATTGGATACGACAGGAGAACTGTTTGGCGTGATTGTAGTATTGCCTCCGGTATTGTTGCCTCCGGTATTGTTGCCTCCGGT
>CAXAHZ010000199.1:0-3184 GCA_963968875.1 uncultured euryarchaeote | reverse complement strand
GAGATGTTTTCAGGCGATGCTCCCATACGAAGCAGGGATTTCAAGTCGTTACCCTTAGAAGCAAATAAGCAAGTGTACATGGAACCGTTGGCAGATAGCCTCGCACGGGTGCAATCGCCACAAAAGGGTGATGTCACGGACTCGATACATCCAAACTCATATCCATCATCCAATGAGAAGCGCTGAGCAACTTCACCGCGAATTGAGCGGGCTACAGGGCTAACCCCCCCGTACTCATGTTCAATCACTTCTCGGATTTCTTGTCCACTTACGACATCGTTTAGATTCCAAGAGTTTGTATTGCCTACATCCATGAACTCGATGAACCGTAGCGGTATCTTCAATTCATAGAACCGTTGGAAAAGTGGCAAAATTTGGTTTTCATTGACACCTTTCTTGATCACGGTATTGATCTTAACTCCCAACCCAACGCGTCGTGCTTCAAGAATGCCTCCCAACACATCATCTGGAGTCCATTTTGGGCTGTCAGCCATGATCTGGAATAACTCTGCGTCTATTGCGTCTAAGCTTACTGTGACGCGGTTCAAACCTGCTTCCCGAAGCGATTGAGCATGTTTACGCAACAATGCACCGTTTGTGGTGAGGGCGATGTCAATCGTTCCGCTAAGATTGCGTAGCATTGAGATTAGACTTGCAATATTCTTCCGCAGAAGAGGTTCTCCTCCAGTTAAGCGTAGTTTTTGGAGCCCTAGCGGCAACATCCCCCGAACAACCTCAGTTATCTCCTCGTAGGACAGCAATTCGTCACGAGGCAAAAATGAATGGTCACTTCCAAAATGCTCTCTAGGCATGCAATATGTGCACCTAAAGTTGCATCGGTCGGTGACCGATATGCGTAAGTCGTGAAGGGGCCGACCCCGTACATCCTTCAGCGACATCGTATCTCCAGATGGTCCGAGGTTCTTGAATCTGTATTGCAAGGGTTCATGGCGGGAAAGGGAGAGTTCAGGTCATGGGCGGGGCATGGGTGAAGCGCTGGTCCCCGGGCGGCAAAGGCCACTCACGAAGCCTTGTCGGGGCTCTAAAGGTTGATACAATCGGCGCCATTAAGGACCTTGAATGGTCTTTACCTCCATCAAAAAGCCATGCCATCCGCATGATGGCACTGGCGGCCCAATCCAACCAAACCATCACCCTCAGTGGTATGCAAGACGCTGGTGATGATGCGATCTCAATGCGGCGTTGTCTGTTCCAAATGGGAGTCAAATTTGATGACCTCGACCATAGCGACAAGCTTCTAAAGCGCCCCTTAAACACCGATTTTTCACCCCATGAGGATTCGTCTTCATGGAGGATTCACGGAGTTGGCCCTAACGGTTTAACTCCACCCGTAAGCGTACTGCATGCCGGTAATTCAGGAACGGCTCTAAGAATCTTGATGGCTCTTACCTCACGATTGATGAAGCCAATTATGCTTGATGGAGATGCATCATTGAGGTCAAGGCCGCATGGTTCAATGATTAACACCATGAAAAAATTAGGAGTCTCATGTTCTTTTGGTCAACTTGAGGAAGGATTGCCGCTACTCGTAGAGGGCCCATGGGCTGAAACTGATTCTATCTGCGTGGATGTGGCGTCTTCAAGCCAACCAACGACCTCATGGTTGCTTGCTTCACCCGGGGCAACGAAATCACTCGAAGTTAGATATGAAGGAGAGGCGGTTTCCCAAAGGCATTCTTTGCTTACATTGCAAATGTGCAATGAGTACGGGGCGCCTTTTGGAGAGGAAATGCCAACTCAAATCGGGCCTTGGGTGCCCACATTTCAAAATGAGAACATCGCAGTTCCCGCTGATATGTCCCTTTCTTCGTTCGCCTTTTTGGCCGCTAAAGTACTCAAAATTCCAATCACACTCAGAGAAATTCCAACAAAAGACGATGCTTTAGGCCATGAACTTCTTCTCGAGGAGGCAGAGACATTCGGCTATCGGCTCGAAGGCAATACAATCCACAATCAAGATGGCGTGAAGAATGCGGTCATAGACCTGCGCGACTGCAACGACTTGATTACTCCTGTAGCGGCAATGATGGCTTTGGGTGGAGGCGGTCGGATCACAGGAGCGGTTCATGCAGCCTACAAAGAAAGCAATAGAATCACAAAAACATGTGAACTTCTTGAGCAATACGGATTAACTTGCAAATCCCTTGATGATGGCTTGGAGATCGTTGGCGGGCAACAACTTTCATCGCCTACTTCTATCGTTCATACACACCATGACCATCGGTTGCAGATGACCGCATTAATCCTAGCACTTGGGTGCAAGGGTCCGGTTATCATTGAAGGAGATACATTGCACCGTGTTGCTGACCCACAAGCCGTCAATCGGTGGGTGGACCAAGGGGCTACGATTGAATCGTTTCTTTTTCAGCCTGAATAATCAGCCATGACGGCCGAAATGGTGGTCCAGGGAATCAATTGGTATTCTCAGCGAAGTTGGCCTTCCGTGCACGCAAGCCCATGGATTTGGGATTCTTCGCATGTCTTCTAAGAGGCGCCTCATTTCTGGAAGGGTTAGGGATTGATTCGCTTTCACAGCCCCTCTGCACGCATTCATAAAGGCGATATGGTCTTTTTTTGCCTCTATCGTGGTCAGAGGTCCTTCGTCACCAGAAATATCCTGCAATAAGTCAAGGAAGAAAGGTCGGATGTCTTCACCCTCGATAAGCTGGGGTGAGGCGGTAAGGTACCACGAATCCGATGTATTTTCAAGGTGGAATCCCAATTCATGAAGGCGCTCTTGATTGGCATCTACGACTGCAGATTGGCGAGCATCAAGTTTGAGATCAAGGGCTTCAAGCCTTGATTGTGCTTCCCAAGATTGACCTGAATTACGAAGGCGCTCAAATCTAATACGTTCATGAAGAGCATGCTGGTCAATCAGTAAGAGTTCATCCTCTGCTTGGACAAGTATGTATGAATTAGCAAATTGTGCGAGTGGTTCCATTGCGGGAAGGTCATTCAATACGCCGCCAAGTGGTTTTTCTATGCTGGGGGATTGTTGCAAGCCACTTCCTGCATTGCGATGGAGGTCTCGTTCTGCAGGTGATAGGGCTGGAGCGACCGGTTTGATTTCGTTTGTGTCAAGTAACGTCTGGCCCAATGGAGAATGTGAGACAGGACGCGGTTTTTCCTTGGTTTTTTCTTCTTCAGCCTTTTGGCCAGT
>CAXAHZ010000198.1:0-3188 GCA_963968875.1 uncultured euryarchaeote | reverse complement strand
ATTCCAACAGAACAAGACGACTTGTTTTCAAGAAACGGGGAATTTGTCGCTAATTTCACAATTGGTTGGGGGTACGATGCTGATACTTCTTTGGTCCGTGTACCTCACATCACGATGCTGGATCAAACAGGACAGTCCAATCGTTTTACCCTTGAGCAACTTGGGTGGAAATTCTCAAGTGAGATTGTGTTTGATGAAGAATCACTTTCCATAAACCTCGGTGATGAACCAACGGATTCACTGGGCTATTGGGTGAAACCAAGGACGACATTTGACCTTTCAGGCTCCTTAATCTGGTATCGCACCGAACAACCGGTTCTTCAGGACCTTGATGTTGCGATGGACCTTGGTGAAAACTCAGCCGTATTGGAGGCCATCAACGGAACATTTTCTGGAACCATAATGGCGCCGCTGATCGAAGACACATACGGCTTGACAGGAGGCCTCTATGATGCCCCTAACGGAGCCATATACCGAGGGGATAATTCCGCATTCATATGGTTCATCGTGGACAACCAAGCCCCGCAAGTTACAGCCATCGACCGCCCTTCAGAAAATTCTGAGTTGGAAGAAGAAGACTGGAAGAACTTGCAGTTTGAATTAAGGCTCAACGAAAATGCTCGTCTTGACGAGTCCTCACTTCAGCTGCACTGGTCACTAAATGAAGCCGGTTTGGGCATCAATTCATATGTGTATGACAACGGAAGTTTACCCCTTGAAATCTTGGGTGAGCGTCTTTCTGGAGAATCCATTCCTGTACGTTGTGTACTCGATCTTGATGAATTAATGTTACCCGTTTTCCGGACGAGCCCAGTTGAATTACGTATTTGGGTGACCGGTACAGATGCTGCCGGGCTTCAAGTTGATAATTTTCAAAATGATATTGATTCGCCCCTCCGTGTTTGGTCTCTTGAACAACGCGTTGCCATTTACTCCTTTACCAAAGTAGAAATGGATCCAAAATCAGACATCCACCAGGGAGATTATGTTGAAGTAGCCACAATGATTTCCAATACTGGTTTGGCAGATGGTGAGGCCCAAGTCATCATTAATCTTGTTGAATCGACCGGTGCGAGAACCCAACTGGATGCACGTACACTTGCAGTCCAATCTGGAGAGACAATCCTGTATGATTACACTTGGAAACCTACTCGCGATGGAACCATGTGGTTGGAGATCAATATCGTTAATGGGCCAAGTATTCAATCGTCCACAGTCCGTGTTGATGAACCGCGTAGTGAAGGTGTTCTTGGTAGTATTTCAAGTGTAAATTCATCACTTCTCGTCGTTGTTGGTTTGCTTACAATGGGCTTAGTTGGTTTACTTGTCTACGGCTTGCGCCGGGAGGATGTACAACAACCCCAGTTAGTCCAATCCAATCAGTCACCATCAGTGAAAGAGATGGAAACAACACCTTCCAGCGGCCCCTATGGGGCACCTGAAGAAGCCTCATCCCCTGGCGAAAATCCGTATCAGTAACTGTTTTTATCAAAACGGCGGATTGAAATGCCAGAGGCGAACAGTCAACACTGGAGGGAGTAGGAGGATCGCTGACAGAGTTCGACTCTGAGGAAAGTCCCCTCTCCGTAGTGCAAGCGGCTGACATAAGGAAGCAAACAGAAATGGTTGGGTCAATGCAGCAGAAACGAACGATACAGGGTGTGTACAATGACGTTGAAAGACCGAGATTGCCTTGTTGTCGATGAGACGAGCAACCCCGCTGGAGCAAGTCCAAACCGTTCCGTTAACTCGGCACGACGAGGAACAGGTAGGACGCACAGTTGAATGCGATCACCGAAAGGGAACAGAAAGGGGCTTACTCCCTACTCCCTCCACTTTAAAATATGCCACCAAACACTCAAAGAGTATTGGATAAATGGGGATTTATGGAAGACCCAATCATAAGTCCAGATGGCAAATTTATGTGGACCGGTTCCGAATGGATTCCAGCACCGCCAAGTTCCGATGAATCTACTCCACCAGCTCTGAAAAATTTCACGCTGAACGACTCCGTGATGAGCGGGGACATTGTGCACAACACCGTGGTTAACAACGACCCAACGGTGGTGACCTCAGCGGTTATTGAAGCATTGAAGCATCTCGGTGTTATCGATGCTAAACCTTCTGAAATTGGGACGACATTACCCTCAGATGCAGTTGTACTACCTGCTGCGTTTCAGGTTGGTGACCATGTTGAATATTACAGTCCAACCAATCAACGATGGTTGGATCGTTGCAAGGTCGTGAGCATTAACACAGATGGGACTTATAAAATCGAAGTTCCGTATTCCGAAACCGTCCAAATCAAGCCAGCAGTGATCATTGGCACAACGCCGGGGACGATTCGTCCAGCATCCCCACCGTATGTCAGAGGAGATAAAGTGCTGGTTAATTGGAAAAGTTATGGTACATACTATCCTGGAACGATTGCACATGATTATGAGAACCACACATATTTGATTCATTACGATGATGGTGATGTTGAAGATAATGTTGAATGGAATCGTGTAGAAAAGTTAGCTCTGGAATCTGCTCAAATACAAGAATACGTTGAACAGGTTTCAGAAGCGGAGTCTGAATTAATTGAAGCATTCAAGGTGTTTGACAAGGACAACAGCGGCATGATCTCTGCAAAAGAATACTTTGAGATTTTGACAGAACTGGGTGATAATCCCCTTTCAGTTGAAGATGTAAGAAACGAATTTGAAGAATTGGGTATCGCAGAGAATTCAGAAATCAATTATCGGGAATTGGCGAAATACCTTGTTGGTTCCGAAATGTTAGCAAATGCTGAACCAACAAAGCCCGAGGTTCTCATTCACGATGCAGAAATTCGTGATGGTCGAATTCATGGGCACGCCTACGCACACCCGAAACTTGGAGATGCTGAAAATCTTCGTAGCAGTACTATCGTATCGGTTTCGTACGATGTACGGGCGACTGCACGGGTGGAGACTCAAAATACCGTATACATTGTTGGTCCTACGGGCTGGACTGCACGACCTGAGGACCATCCATTCAATGTACAAATTTTTGAACCGGGTCAAGCGATTAAAGTTGAATGGCAAGGTTCGTGGTGGGATGCAATCGTTCGGGAACGCAGAAATTCAGACTATCTGATTCATTATGTTGGATTCGATTCTTCTTGGGATGAATGGGTCAACCCGAGTAGAATGCGATAATTTTGG
>CAXAHZ010000197.1:0-3194 GCA_963968875.1 uncultured euryarchaeote | reverse complement strand
ACACTGCTTACTTGTTGGCGTGCAGCCTGTACTTCACCAACGACCATTTGGAGTTGTTCTAAGCTCTCCATGTTCTCACCCTAATCCTTGGAAGTACCACTGGTTCAAGAATGCTTTGAGAAGACTTTCAACACTTCATCTGTCGCAATAAGGCCTCGCATGCGCGTATTCCACATGGCCCGAAGGTCTTTGCATTTCTCTTCACCCAATTCCAATGAGAATACGGTTGTACCGACCCAATGCGTCTCACAATCTGTGGCTAAAGCAGCACAAAGTGACTTCGTGTCCGTCGGTGTACGGGATTGTATAGCGAGCGTAAGGTGCCACATCTTGACACCCCGGTTACGTCTTCACTCTTCTTCTTGGTTAGCGGACTCTCTGACTTCAGCGAGTTCTCGCTCGTAGTTCATAGCAGCTTCTTGTGCAATAAAAGCCATGTCGGCAGTAGTTGCTCCATCGACAGATCTTCGGAGAATCCGGTTGTTGGCTTCAGATGCTCGTGTGAACGGTTCCCATGCGCCGCCAGCAAATGTGTGGTCGCATTTCTTGCAAGTCCAGATACCTACAGACTGGCGCTCAACCTTTTGATATTGACAAACAGGGCAAGTATATTTTCGGGAACGCTTGGCCATTGCAGAGCCTGCGTTTCGGCGGACTGAGACACCATATCGTGCACCAAATCGTGCTGTTGCTCCGGCTTTCTGTGTTCTCTTTGCCAATCAGTTCCCCTCCTGTTTTGCTACGAGTTTTCGAAGTTCAGCGCAGTGCTTTTGTGCCACATCAAATATCTCGGCAAACTCGGCGGGCGTGAACACCCCTCTTAATCCCTTTTGCAAGGAATGGAGGTGACCCTTGTCTCCTAGAGTAATATGGATGCGCTCATCGCCTCCCAACTCTTCCTCTTCGGATGGGTCGTAAACGAAACGACCTCCCGCACGCGTGAACGACGCCATAATCGGAGTGCTGCTGACTTGCAGTTTGTGGTCTTCACCAACATCAAATCGTTCTGCAGGTACAACCGCTGTACGCAAAGCAGCAATAGCAGCAAGGCCGCATGCATCAAAGATATTACCTTGGTCTGAAAGAACATGGATGTCGATCATAACTCCCCAGACTTTCTCGCCGGGAACGATACACAAACTTTCCATGTCAATACAACCCGATTCGCGAATTCCTCTGTCAACGACACGGCTGAGTTCAATGGATTGAGGAGATGGGGGGCCAGGCTCGTATTTCCGACCTGCCACTGGGCGAAGTTCAGCACCGCACATCAGGGAACCCTGAGTTGGACGGTCTGGCCATGGTGTGCGAAGTTCAAACTTAACACCGGCGTAAACAATGGTTCCACCCATGACAACTTTTGCGGAACCTTCTGCATTGTATAAGCAGTCAGTCTCAAGTGTTATGTTGCGAGGCTCCCAACGACTTCGCCCGTCTAGGCGTTGATCTTCTTCAGCAAGACGAGTAAGTTCTTGACGGAGCAAACTAGGAACGAGTTGAACCATCAAGCCTCACCTCCTTCGTACCGCTTTTGTAAAGCTTCAACCATGACTTCATGTATTTCTTTTGCTGCCTTGAAGTTGTATTCCATAGCAAGATTGTATTCATCAGGTGATAGGTCGCCGTCCATTTGTAGGAAAGCAATCTCTCCGGTGTTGGGTAGGATCCCGACAGGTAGATCAGCTTGACCATAGTTGTCTTCTGCTTTGTCAAGGTCGAGAACAACTGTGTCCTCAATCTTACCGGATGCAACACCAACAATGAGGTCCCGCATTGGAATACCAGCATCTGCAAGGGCAACTGCTGCAGCAGTGATACCTGCACAACGAGTTCCGGCTTCTGCCGCAAGGATTTCAATTTCAACTCTGATTTTTGACCGAGGATAGCGCTCAACGAGAACAACCGATTCTAATGCTTCGGCAGTAACCTTTGAAATTTCTCTTGAACGACGGTTGAACCCGGGACGAATACGGTCCGAGGTTGAAAACGGTGCCATATTATAGCGAACATCGATAACAGCACGGTCTTGACGCTGAATCTTTCTTGGGTGTGCTTCCATTGGCCCGTAGACTGCTGCAACTGCAACGTTTAGTCCGTGAGTGACCATAGCTGACCCATCTGCAGCAGGTAAGACACCTGCTTCAATTTTGACCGGTCGCATTTCATCCAGTTTTCGCCCATCAAGGCGAGAACCATCTTCTCGTAGTAATTGTACATCTCCGTATCCACCCATCAAGCATCACCTTTCTTTTCTTGTTCCATCTTTGCGAGAATCGCTTCGAATTCTGTTGTGTGGCCTTTTTCAGCCACCATTTGAAGAGCCTTACGAGCCCATGCGATTCCTTTTGAATCGCCATCAATCCATACTCGGCCATTTTCACCGACCATGATACGGCAGTCACATGCATCCCGAAGACGTTGGAGAAGGCTGTTACCTTCTCCACGTACACGGTCCACATGTTGAACGGGAATGCTCTCAATAGCGCCTTGGTTAAGACGACGTAGGCCTACACCTTTCATGGTGAGAACGACGTTGTGGCATTCGTCCACTTCTTGTACACGTGCCAGGACAACATTCCCTACATCCATATGTTGGCGAGCTGCCCCAAATTCAACCTTCCACGGTGCAAGGGACATTGGAAGCAATCCTTGGAATGCACCGTTGATATCCATGAACCATAGATTGTTGCGGACCTCAGCCACGTTAGCAACGATAAGGTCGCCAGAGCGAGGCATGTACGCCGAGTGAATAGGATGAATAGAAATGGTGTTGTTCTTTTCTTGAAGCCATCCGAGTTGGGTGGCAATCATTGTTTCTTGTTCGGTAATAATACCGTTTCCTGCACGCTTCCCGGCGGATGGCCCGATGGCCATACCCGGGGTCACGAGGCGCTGCTCGGCGCCGGTTTGACCTTGGGACATTCTTTTCTCTCCAAACCGTGCGAAACGCCATCCCATGATAAAGGCCACCCTGCTAAAGACAGGTTGGAATCTTACAATTCTTTGACTTCAGTATCGGAAGAACGACGCATGACCTGCTCAATCAATTCAGGTTTCATTCCTGCAGGGCATTCAATAACGCAGGCCCATGAGCCGTCTTCCAACCAACCTTCTTTTTGTTGATAAGGACGGAGAACCTGATGAACTCCCCCATAGGCCGAACCCGGTACTTTGAATGCCATCCGCACCGATTC
>CAXAHZ010000196.1:0-3243 GCA_963968875.1 uncultured euryarchaeote | reverse complement strand
AGTTGGCTATTTGAAAGGGTGGACTGTAAAAAAAAACAAACCCGCTTTATTCCCCTGTGATGCCATCTGGGAATGAAGGGTCTTGCTTTGCCCACAAGACATCATCAATTCGAAGAACCGATAATGCAGCTTCTGTTGCACCAGCAAGGACTTGACGCGTAATCCGAAGGGGTTCTACAACTCCAGATTCTTTCATGTTAGCTGGGCCACGATCAATGACATTTAATCCGATGCAGTGAGCATCTTTGGACGTGGAAGTACTTTGTTTTGCCACCACCTGCAGCAAGGTATCAAGTGGATCTAAGCCTGCATTTTCTGCAAGAACACGAGGGATGACTTCCAGTGCATCCGCATAGGCTTCAACGGCGAGTTGTTCACGCCCGGGAATCGTCTCGGCATGACGGCGGAGAAAACGTGCAAGTGCGATTTGTGTTGCTCCTCCACCGGGAAGAAGTTTTGGCTCCTCGAGAAGTTGGCAAGCGACTCCTAGAGCGTCTGCAAAGCACCGTTCAACTTCACCGACTGCTTCATTTGTTGAACCCTTGGCTATGAAGGTAGCACCTCCTTCCTCAGTCTCTACAATCCAATGCATGACGCCGTTCCAACGTTCGTTTCGGCTTTCAATAAAAACACCCAAATCTTGAGATTTCAAGCCTTTGATATCGTAACCAAGAATTGCCCCCGTCCCTCGTGCAAGTAGGTCCAAATCCGAGGGGGAGACACGGCGATAGGCTTGAATTCCAGCATCGCTCAAGGATTTGTGCATGTCATCGTCAATGCCTTCTTTACAGGCAAGCAACGTAACTCCGAGTTCAATAAGCAAGTCAACTTGAGCATCCAAAACCTCTTTTTCTTTGGCCCTAAAGGACTCGAGAACACCTGGGCCGCTTACATTGAGGGTTAGGTCGCTCATGATGTTGCGTCGCTCAAGCCCACCATCAACAAGAGCGACCTTTCCTGCCTTCAGTATTTTTGGCATGCTGCGAATTGCTCGTTTCTTGGCAAGGACCAATCCGGTGACCAAGTGGGAATCGGTCATACTTCCTCCGGTTTGAGTAAGAATTTTGACTCGAGTAGGGTCTGCAATGATTCCATTGGACCCTTCTGAAACAATAGCTTTTGCAGCCTCTACGGCCAAGCCGGCGAGATGTCCTTGCATTGCTTGGTGAATCTTTCCTGCTAACGATGTATTTGCAGCTTTTTGTTGCATGGTATCGTTCGCCTCGATGGTTAACGATGGGAAATGTCCTCGGCACGCTTCTTCTGCCAAACGATATCCGCGCGCAATAGCAGAGGGGTGGACGCCTTGGAGCACGAGTTCCCATGCATTTTGAAGCAGTTCTGCGGAAAAAAGAACGGCACTTGTGGTACCGTCTCGGGCAATTCGGTCTTGGGTCGTTGACGCATTGATTAACATCTTAGCGACTGGATGTTCAACTTTTGCAGACTCAAGAACGGTCACACCATCGTTGGTAACCATCGTACGACCTTCATCGTCGATCAAGAGTTTATCTTGGCCTCTTGGGCCGAGTGTCGTGCGTACCGCACCCGCAAGAGCCAAAGCTGCTGTGATGTTGTTTCGTAAGGCCTCGCGGCCTGTTGAACGAGTCGTTTCCTGAAGGATGGGGACCTCGCTCATGCACTGTCCACCTGCCTCTTCCCCATAAGCCAAACGCTCTAAGCGCTGAGAAGTAAAGTTCAGTCTTCGTCTTCAACAACTTCGAAATCAGCGTCTACTACACCGTCATCAACGCTGATATCGCCGTCTTCACCACTTTCTTGCTGAGCCATCTCTGCTGCAGCAGCTTCGTAGAGTTTTGTTGAGACCGCATGCATGGCCTCTTCAATTTCCTTGACCTTCGCTTGGATTGCTGCATCGTCCATAGCGTCAATATCAACAGGTTTGCCTTCTTCATCCTGAACCATACTTTCAAGTTCATCCAGATGGGTTTTGACCGGTTCGACCTCACTTTCATCCAACTTATCAGCTGATTCTTCAAGCGTGCGTCGAGTCTGATAAACGACCTGGTCGGCCATGTTTCGCAACTCTACTTTGCCCTTGCGTCGTTGGTCTTCTTCAGCAAATTTTTCTGCTTCTGCAATTTTGCCTTGAATTTCGTCCTCGGTTAGGGAGGTTGCGGATTCAATTTTGATGGATTGTTCCTTGCCTGTACCCATATCTTTAGCACTCACATTGACAATTCCGTTAGCGTCAATGTCAAACGTCACTTCGATTTGAGGGATACCCCGTGGAGCTGGAGGGATTCCCACCAGTTGGAATTGTCCAAGTGTCACATTGTCTTTAGCAAACTCACGTTCGCCTTGCAGAACATGGATTTCAACGGCAGGTTGGTTGTCAGATGCGGTAGAATAAATTTCTGAGCGCCGTGAAGGGATGGTCGTGTTTCGCTCAATCATGGTCGTCATAACCCCACCGAGTGTTTCAATTCCCAAAGTAAGCGGTGTTACGTCGAGGAGTAGGATGTCTGAAACACCCTCGTCACCGGCGATGATTCCCGCTTGTAGTGCAGCGCCTAGGGCAACTGCTTCGTCAGGGTTGATTCCCTTGTACGGAGGCTTTCCGGCCTCTTGTTCCACAGCGTCTTGCACCGAAGGAACGCGTGTTGATCCACCAACAAGAATGACTTTGTCAACATCTCCCTTTTTGATACCTGCATCCTTCATGGCTTGACGGGTAGGCACCATTGTTTTCTCAACGAGTTTGGCGATGAGGTCCTCAAATTTTGCACGACTGAGGGACATGTCCATGTGGACAGGTTGACCGTCTGCCATCGAGATAAAAGGTAGGTTGACTTGTGTTTGTTGGGTCCCAGAGAGTTCAATCTTAGCCTTCTCCGCAGCTTCTTTCAAGCGTGACATCGCTTGTTTGTCTTTTGAAAGGTCTATCCCTGTCTCTTTCTTGAATTCAGCGACCATCCATGCTATAATCTTCTCATCAAAGTCATCTCCACCCAGTTTGTTATTTCCAGCGGTTGCTTTGACTTCTATCTGGGGTTGGCCGTCGACTTCGTAAATCTCTAAAATTGATACGTCAAACGTACCTCCACCCAAATCGTATACCAAAATAGTCTGGTCTTGTGTCTTGTCCACACCGTATGCCAGTGCAGCAGCGGTGGGTTCGTTGATGATACGCAGTACCTCAAGGCCTGCAATTCGTCCTGCATCCTTGGTCGCCTTTCGTTGAGCATCGGTGAAGTATGCTGGGCAGGTAATTACCGCTTG
>CAXAHZ010000195.1:0-3245 GCA_963968875.1 uncultured euryarchaeote | reverse complement strand
GTTCTCCATTTACTGATCAAAAGCATGTTCCAAGATGCACCCATAATTCGGCCATAGGCAAATATCGTAGGTGCCATAAACGTCAACATTGCAAAGGCAAGCCAGGTAGGCGTGATTGAACCGTTGATGCTGTAACCATAGACAAGGACGATGAGCGTGATGATGACCAAAAGAGCCATTGTTACTAAACGACGGATGAACGCAGTAGCAGCAGAAGATTTTACTTCCCTTGTTCTACGACCCAGAATCTGTCCATTAAGCGTCTCCCATGGTGAGATAAAGACCGGTATTAACACCAAAAAACCAATTAAATACAAATTGATTTGATAGAAATTAGCCGGGTCAAACAGCAATTCAGCAATGAGGAGTAAAACCCCGGTAAGGCCCATCATGTAAAGAATCACGCCGTATCCTACGAAACCTTCTTTGAGGAGACGACGGGAATCTCGCAATGTTTTTGTTATACGATGAACTTCGTACAAATCATCTTCAATCTCAAAAGCAACTTGAAGGTTCTTCAATTGCTGGGGAATAAACCATCGTCGGACCATAAATGCAACCAACAGGGCCAAGAGTAAAGGCCAAAGCAAACCCACTGAGAATCCTGTACTTTGTTGGACATCAACGGCGGATGCACTTGGCAAAAGCGAAACTGAAATCAGCGTAAGAATCGCGAATAGATTGACCACTCTGTCCCTCCGCATGATTTGTGGGGAGAGAGTTGGCTCATCAAGTCTTCCGCTACCGGTCCTGTCAAATTCTACTTTGTTTGAGAAACCGCTCCATACGGTCAAATGCCTCTTTGAGTACCTCAAGGTTTGGCAAATATACCAACCGTACATGTCCTTTACCCAGTTCGGGAGAAAATCCGCTTCCGTGAACAAGCAATACATGTTCTTGATGGAGTAAATCCAAAACAAATTTCTTATCTGCATTCGCCCACTTCGCGTCGGTTAATCTAACGAACATGTAGAAAGCACCCCCAGGCGATTCCACTTCAACACCCTCCATGGCGTTGATGCGCTCGATGCAATAATCACGTTGTGATTCTACTTTGGAGCGGTATGTATCCATCCAAGATTTATCACCTTGCAAGCCAGCAAGAAATCCATATTGGGCTGGAGTTGATGCGCATAATCGTGACCTCAACAGACGTTCAAGACCGTCCCTTAGGTCGTTCATTCTCCCCTTCGGATCGTGAAGAGCCATGTATCCAATACGCCAACCGGGGGCGTAGTATACCTTGGAGACTCCGTTGAGTACGATAACGGGCTGGGATTGATTTCTGCTTGCAACAGATACATGTTTTCCTGTGAAATCAAGACCGTCGTATATCTCATCAGCTACAATAACGCAATTTGGGTACTTTGAGGCGATGGCTAAAAGCCGATCCACATCCTCTGCTCCACAAACAGTGCCGCATGGATTGTTTGGATTGATGAGTACCAACAAACGAACATCATCGTCCATCTTACGTTCAATGTCCTCAAAATCTAAGCCCCACCCATCGAGATGCTGCAGTTTGTATTCAACCGTGGTTGCTCCGTACATTTGTGGATACGCCATGTAGGGTGGATAATGGGGGCCTGGGGCGAGAACTTTGGTACCTTCTTCAAGAATAGCCGCAAAAATAAGTTGAAGAGCTTCTGTAACCCCATGACAAACATAAACGTCATCCGCATTTGCAGACCATCCCTTTTTCTGTTCTTCCAGAGCGATGGCATTCCTTAATTCAGGAAGCCCATACGAAGGGGAATATCCATTTCTCCCATCTTGCAAGGCTTGAGAGTAAGCGTCAACCATGTGTTGGGGGGTGGGCAAACCAGGATATGCAATTGGATCACCGATATTCAATTTGATAATGTCATGGCCCTCTTGTTCCAGTTTCGTGGCAGGAACAACGACATCACGAATCGCATATTCAATGCTTGAGGCTCGTTTGGAAACAGGTACTTGTCCAGACATACGACTCATCCCTCCCACATCGTTCGGTTCTTTCAACTTTCAGTGTTTAAGTACGAACTTCCTCAATGGTGTGGCCGGCCATGACAAGAACTTCTTGGAAGTAAACCTCATCAACGGTTTGAACAGAAAGTCGCTGGCCTTTTCGCAGAAGTGGCATTCCATCCAAATTAGGATTGGCTTTCATGTCTGGCAAACTAACAGTAGAAGATAATTCCAAAACAGGTGAAATATCAACCATAAACCATCGGGGAGAATCGGGCGAAGACTTCGGATCAAAATAATGGCCATCCGAATCCCATGATGTGAAATCAGGATAGCCTTCACGGACTACTTTTGCCACGCCTGCAACATGTGGAGGTTTTGTATTAGAGTGATAAAAAAGGACGAGGTCACCAACTTTCATCAGATCACGCATCGTATTTCTAGCCTGATAGTTACGCACTCCATCCCAATGGGTTTGTCCGTCTTCAACGAGTTGTTTGTAGGGATAGACATGAGGCTCAGACTTCATCAGCCAGCAGTTCATACCACTCCGAGGAACAGGGAGTCTATGGAATGCTCGCTTACCAAACATCAACGACATCATCAACGAGTGATGCATCCATTACATCATCAGCGAGGAAGTTCGAGTCTTTGACCAAGCCAAGGCGTTTTGCCATACCGTTGGCACCGCCAACCGCTCCAATACCCATTTTTTCCAGTGTTACAAATATCGCAGGTAAGAGAATAAGAGCGCTTGCCGCAGCCACCCACAGTAAAATCAGAATCACGGTGATAAACGGCCGAATTTCGGGGATCGGAATGTCGTATGCGGCAAACATACCCAGCGATGTTACAACTGCAGCCTCAAACAGGGACATTCCTGTACCGACAGCAGCACTACGAATGGCTTGAATCCCCCCGCCCAATTCTCGAATACGGTTGGAAATGTGAATTGAAAAGTCAACACCTACACCAACCAAAATGGAACCAATCATGACGGTAACCAGTGATAACGGAACATCCATTTGCCACATAACCAGCCACTGAAGAGCGACGGTTGCGATAACCGGTGATGTTGTCCAGATGGAATATCGGATGTCTCTGAACACGATGGCTAGAGTAATCAGTGTCAAGATAATTGCAAACCCAAGGGAAGTCCATTGGGAGCCTACAATCAATCGGTTTACTTCGATTGCAGTAGCCGCCACTCCGGTTAAATCTTCAGCTGTTTCACCAAAATCTCCTCGGAAGGAATCTGTATTTTGGTTCACGACTTCTACGCTTCGTGCAGTATCTGC
>CAXAHZ010000194.1:0-3261 GCA_963968875.1 uncultured euryarchaeote | reverse complement strand
ACGCTGAACATGCGTGGAGACCACGTTCGTGTTATCGAGCGTGTCGGTGAGTGAAGCGCTCATTCAACGCTTCGTTTTTCTTCAAGAATAGCCATTCGCTTTTTCATAGCCGTTCTGTCTTGTAATTCCATATGGAGCAGGATGATTACTCCTGCAATTGTTGAACCGAGTCCACCGAGGAACACCACCGATTCAACGATGTAGTTGTTGTAGAAGAAATCGGCCATAAATAGGGCACAGATGCCTAAGGCCAGTAATGAATATCCAAGTGGCTTTTGATTTTCCCGGGGGATGTCCGGAATACCAGCTTTTACTAAGGCTTCATCCAGTTTTAGTTTCTTTTCTTTCTTCCATTTTTCATGTTCGTTTGCGCCTACGATTATGAGTATGATTCCGATAATAATACCTAAACAGCAAGACGTGATGGCTGAATCAACATTGTCCTCAAGTGTCATAAATCCAAGAATAAACCCTGCGAAAATTACAGCAATGCCGGCATAGGACGCTCCATCAGAGGGTTTTGCCTCTTTGATTTTGATGTACGTCGCATAGGCATCGTTAGCATCCTGCGAAAGCGGTTGCATGTTGACCGGTTCGTTATCGGGTTTCACAACGGCGGGTGAAGTGTCGGTCGTTTCTTCGGGAACTGTCATTGATTCGGTTTCGTCCTTAGCCATATCGTCTGCATCAAATTGAAGCGTACCAATGTCAATGGAAGGTGGTGGGGCTTGGACCTCTTCATCTTCAGTCATAGGACACCCCAACTAACAATTGGATACTAGGTTTTTCCCCAATTGCTCCGGAGGAGACTGTTTCTTCATGCGTCAGTTGCACTCCAATAAGGGCCTTGAATAACCTCTTGTATCAACCAGAGGCAGCGTTGGGTGATGTTCAACCTTGGACAAAACTGCCATTACCTTGTGAATCAAAAATCAGACCTTTTGCCAGTCCGAGCCGTTCCACCAAAGGTTAGAACCGTCGCTCATCAAACGCCATGTGTGGCCGTTTTCATCGGTCCATTGGTTCTCAACGGTCAATTCAACGGCTTGCATTGGTGCAGCTGCTGGAACGGCTTGAACCGGTTCAGCGGGCACTTCTGGGCTCGTGACCATTGGAGTCGGTTCCATTTGAATCGGCAGAGAAGCAAAGTCCTTGCTTTCAACAACATCAGAACCTCCTCGTCGGCGGATGACCGCTATTGCAACTCCTACGACAATGAGCAAACCAATTCCACCCTGGATGAGTGTTTGTTGTTGTGCAGCCGCATCTTCTTCCTCTTGGGCGATCTTTGCCTCAAGTACAGACTGTTCGTTATCACCCATGCCATCCTTGTCGGAGTCGAGTGTTTCGTTTGCATCGTTCGGGAATGCATCAGCGTTGTCTCCTACGCTGTCGTTATCGCTGTCCATCCACTCAAAGACATCGTTCGGGAAAGCGTCACCGTTGTCACCGTATCCATCATCGTCGGTATCAACCGTTTCCGTAGCATCGGTGGGAAATGCATCGGCGTTATCGCCGACTCCATCGCCGTCACTGTCCAGTGTTTCACTTGCGTTATTTGGGAATGCATCGGCGTTATCGCCGACCCCATCGTTGTCAGAATCCAAGGTTTCTGTTGCATCGTCAGGGAAGACGTCAGCATTGTTGCCCACGCCGTCAGAATCGTTGTCTGCTTGTTCGGTTGCATCGTCAGGGAAGACGTCAGCGTTGTTGCCGACACCGTCAGAATCGTTGTCTGCTTGTTCGGTTGCATCGTCAGGGAAGATATCTGCGTTATCTCCAGTTCCATCATCGTCCGAGTCAAGTGTTTCAGTTGGGTCGTTGGGGAATGCATCGGCGTTATCACCGACGTTATCGTTGTCCGAATCGAGGGTTTCAGTTGGGTCGTTGGGGAATGCATCAGCGTTATCACCGACGTTATCGTTGTCCGAATCGAGGGTTTCAGTTGGGTCGGTTGGGAATGCGTCAGCGTTGTTGCCTACGCCGTCACTATCGCTGTCAGCGGATTCACTGGCATCGTTTGGAGCCCAGTCGCTGTTGTCTCCGACGCCATCACTGTCTGAATCCAATGTTTCAGCGGGATCGTTAGGGAATGCGTCAGCGTTATCACCGACGCCATCGCTGTCAGAATCCAATGTTTCAGCAGGGTCGTTGGGAAACGCATCGGCGTTATCACCAACACCGTCACTGTCGGAGTCCAGGGTTTCAGTTGGGTCGTTAGGGAATGCATCGGCATTGTCTCCAACGCCGTCGGAATCCGAGTCAGCATGCTCGTTTGGATCGTTTGGGAATGCGTCGCTTTGGTCACCGTATCCATCATTATCAGCGTCGTAATCAATGATTTCAACCGAGTTTGAGGAAGTGACAGGGGTCCCGAAGTCGGTTCCGTCACTCGGTGTAACTCTCATGGTCCAAATTTCTCCGATGGTTGTCGCACTGCTTGGAAGAATCGGGTTGTTATTTTCTTGTGACACAATCGTGCCGTCCTTTATCCAACGAATCTGTGTGCCACTGTCCGGGTCGTTTTCAGCATCCGAATAATCGTAGAGCGCATGCATATCTTCATCGTAAAACCTCGCTGTAATGGGTCCACCGTTAGCGCCGGCTGGGCCGTCAGAGATGTATACGTTTGAGGCCACTGGTGCAGTATTGGTGGAGCCAGGTTCTGGGACAGTTAGTTGCGTATTGGTCCACGCGTCTCCGGAATTTCCATTTGCACCGTTGGCGGTCATGACGGCGATGTCAACGGTAACGTCTCCGCTGCCGGCTGACGGTGCAGTCCAGTCAAACGACCAAGACCGATAGGAATTGGTTGTATGTGTGGCTGAGGTGCCGGCAGTGTTGACTTTTACGGCCATGATGCCCATTCCGGTTGACATTGTACCTTTGTCAACCTCAACGTTGAACCCTCCGTTGCTTCCTGAAACACCACCTGTCACTGAAATTTGGATGCTGTACACTTGACCGCCGGTGTAGGTTGTAGGGAAATTGTGGTTCAGTGTTGGTGTGCTGCTGCTTGAATGGCACCCACATCCTTGGGAGGCTTGACTGTGAATTCCGCTCGAACTACCTTCAATCGGCGGTATAAAGGCGATCATGGCCACAATAATTGCGGCGCAAAACATACGAGCGATGGTGTTCATGTTTCGTTCTTTTTTTTATTTTCATATAAGGGAAGTGGTGCAAAGTTTTGACACGGTACGCTTCCAAAGGAATGGATGGTTTCGGTCATGAAGTTCAGACCTCAGTTGTTATGTGATA
>CAXAHZ010000193.1:0-3295 GCA_963968875.1 uncultured euryarchaeote | reverse complement strand
GCTTCGATGAACAGTATATCGTACGTTGCGCCAACAGCCGTCACCAACGCCTCAGATGATACGATCGGAGATGATCCATCAGATTCAGCCGCCGGTGGCATTCCTACGGGTGCCTGGGCAGCTATTGGTGGCGTCGTCATCGTAGCCTTTGTCGTTGGAGCCTTTATCCTCACTCGTGGGGATGACGAAGAAGGCGGCAGCGAAGACGGAAAAGACTGGGATTACTGATCTCAGCACCCGCTGAACTACAGCAACTTCCTCCCCACACATGCGGGGATGGACAACGCTGGGGGGGTCGCTTCGGCGACCTCTCTGGCCTTTTCTTTACTCATCCTGTTATCATCGTGCATTCTTAATTTCTTTAGGGCATGATTTGATCAATCATAATCTAGCGTGGGATGTTGGTGGTTTCGATTAAATTCAAGCAATATGTGATGGGTTATTTCTGTTATTTTCTCGGTCAATAATGTCAAGTTTTAGGCAAGATTCCGAGGTGCAAAAACGGGCGCTAAGGTCCCATTCAAATTTGTTTTCAAATCATCTGTACCCCAACTCCTATAAGGGGTGTAAGATGTGGGATGCACTGCATACAGTCCGTATGAGGTGAATGACCTATGTTGGGAAACAAGAATAACCAGAATAAAACCGTCTTCGGCGGAATCGGAATTGCACTGCTATTGTGCGCTTTGATGGCACTCATGCCAATGAGTGGTTTCATGAGCAACGACAGTGCTGACGTTGAGTTTGTAGAATTGAACGCAACAGGAGAGGAAGATTACTTCCCACTCCCCGATAAAATCGAAGAAGTAGAATACGAATATGACCCATCGCTTGAACTACAAGGGATGCGAGACGAGACAACCAAAGCCTACCTTACCGAGGACGGTAACATTGCACAATTGATTGCCACTGAGCCTGTGCATTACCGGTCCGATGAAGGTACCTGGGAAAACATTGACTTGAACATCAAGGCAATGCCAGAAGGCTGGAGCGTTACAGAGAACTCCTTTGTGACCCTCTTTGGACCCGAAGCCGGTAGCGGTGTGATGGTACAAGTCAGCCAAAATGTTGATCCTGTTATTTCAGGATTAAATCCTATGCTGGTTGTTCTCGATGAAACGGGTACTGCCCCTCAACCTTACTTCTCTGCTCCTGCAGCGGACGGTATAGAAGTTGGTGGAAACGTTATCCGTTATCCTCTTGCTGAAGGATTTGATTTGGATTACACTGTTGACTCTACGCAAGTCAAGCAGAACCTTGTCGTCCGTGAAGCTCCTGTTCTAGATGAAACAGCAGCTTGGTTCGGATTGTCGGAGGGCATGCGAATCCCTGCTGGTTACGCTCTCTTCTCTGGAGAGACTCAACTTGGAGAAGAAATCTTCAAGACTCAAGAATCACTACAAATCCGCAATATCGAAACAGGAGAACTTCTCCTTGATATCCCGTCGCCTATGGTGATTGACCCAAGCAGTATTGAGCCCTATACCGGTACCTTCTTTGTACAGGTTTACGGCCCTGACGTTCTTCTTACAACGGTCGTAGAAGCATCGTGGCTTCTATCCGAAGATCGTATTTTCCCTGTTGGTATTGATCCTACTTTGAAAGTTAACAGCAATGGCGGTGGATATTGTTACATCTACTGGGACAATTGCTACAGCAACACTCAGCGTTATCTTTACAAGAGCTACAGCACCGTTTACTACCTGCCTTGGCACAAAGTAACCTTCACCTCAAACAATGCTCTACCTTCGGGTGCTGCTATTCAAAGCATGAGTTGGAAGGAACACATCTCGACCTACAGGTATGCCAGCGCTTCCAGCACTGTCAACGTGAAGATCTTGCAATCTTGCGGTCTTGATGCAAGGGGCAACTGGCAAATTACCACAAGAACCTGCACTTCAAGCACTCTTTCCTCAAGTTACCTCAATACTAACTACGGCGGTACCTCAGCCCGTTCTCTGGTTTCTTCAATTTGGAATTCACCAACCGTTGGTACAATCAATGTTGGAGGAACAGGATGGCGTACAGGGACCATGTGTAACTCAGCTACGGCTTGCTCCTCCACAACCGGTGGAATTGGTTTGATTAACGCAGCCTTGGGTAACGCAGGTACTTCATCTGGATTCGTAGGAGTCGGAGATCAACCAACCACTACTCGTGTCCAGCGCTGGGGATTCTCAAGCGGTGCAAACACCTATCACATGGAAATCGTCTTTAGTGGCGGTACAGACGCGGATGCCCCAACAGCCGATTATGTCCCGTACACCGGTATTGATTCGTACCTAGAGGGAGAGCGAACATTCTTCATCACACTCTCGGATATGTCGGGCATTGATACTACATCAGCAAATGCTCCGAAGTTGATGTATTCAACAGACGCTGGTTCAACATGGAGTTCAACGACCTATGGGCTTGGTTCCAACAACCAATTCGATTCAGGCGAAGTTGTCTCCATTGGCACATGCAGTTCAACTGCTAGCGAATGTCAATTCAAGGCACGAACACCCGATGTCTCGTTCGGGGATGACTTCCGATACTACTGGAAGTACCAAGACTTGAACACAGGCTCAAACGGAGCTAACGTTGGATACGAACCCGCACTAACGGGGACTCAACAAACGCCTACACCGTATCAGTTCGATGTGGTTGACCCAGTTAACGCTCCGTCAACCTCCAAGAAAATGACAGTACTAACCACCGATGTTACTGCTTACAATAGTTACAATGGTGGTGGATACTTTGACCGTCAGATGACCTATTTCGCAGACAATGATGAGTACTACTTTGAATTTGACACCTCTTCTTGTGGAACAGGTTCTTCATCCTGCTTCTACACAGGTACGCTCACTGGTTCCCAGGGGTCAAACTGGCTCACTCGTTGGAGCGACCAACCTGCTTACGGCTATTGGGGTATGAACGCATACACCAACAAGGGTAACCAGGACTTGTGGAACAACCTCGGAGATGGATACCTGCAAATTGGTGCTACCGATGGACCCGGAATGAACCTCGTCCAGCTTTACGACAGTGCCGACAACAAGTGGGCTGTCGTTGGAATTGGAACTGAAACAGGAATTGAATCATCATTAACTGGTGGCTCAGCTGCTTCTCTTTCTTACTCCTACGGTTCGTATACCAAGGCGTACAAGTTCGCTATTCCCGGGGACATCACTGGGGACTTCGGAATGTTCACGTTCAACAGTACCGCCAGTTCAACAACTGCCAACCGCTTGTGTGTAACCACAAACGGATGGTACTACTTCTACCGTGCAACAGGCTACGACCGCTGTACTCC
>CAXAHZ010000192.1:0-3296 GCA_963968875.1 uncultured euryarchaeote | reverse complement strand
CCAAGTTGCAGTTCAGCACCGTCAACTGTTGAGGTGATTACACCAAAGGTAAATGTTGACAACCAAATATCTGCTTCATAGGTAATTCCGTTGATGACGGCAGAAATTGTGTAGGTCGTGTTGACCGTCTCATTCGTGGGTGTACCGCTGATGGTGCACGTGCTGCTGTCAATGTTCAAACCGTTTGGTAGGCTTGGAGAAGCAACACAACTTGTTGCACTAGTGATTGGACTTGAATATTCAACTCCCGAACCTGAACCACTACCTGAACCGCTATCCGGCCCTTGCTGATACAGTGAAATCAAAGTCATTTGTGAGTTTAATTCATAGCCATGCAAAATCTCAACATCACCATTTGAATCAACAACTACTGCGGTTTCATAACCCCATCCTGTCATACCGTTTGACCCACTTGGATGATTGTAGTATTCGGTTTGCCAAGAACCAGAAACGTTGTTCACATAGACCAAGTGCCTTTGAGATGGTTGTTGATGTGAAATGTGTATATTATCATCAGCATCAATAAATATCGAGGATAATGCTCCGCATCCGATTGTACCGTGTCCGGAAATGGAGCATGGGAAGGTACTGGAGGAGGTTGATGTCCAAGTTCCTCCAGAATTGTTCGAATAGATAAGTCGGTTGCTGTTTCGATGAACAGAATGGACGACATCTGTAGAATCGATATTCACTGACACGTCTTTCATGCCAGTGGGAGAGCCTAACATTGAACCAATCTGCGTTGAAACCCAACTTCCATTTTCATTTGTGGTGTGGTTTAATCTATGATTCTGGCCAACACGCATAGTGTAGAGGACATGTGCAGCATCATTAGAATCAAGAATCAGATCAAACGATGTATCGCCCACAGTATAGCCATCATTTTGTTGGAGAATTGTTGATGACCAAGTGCCACCCGAATTATCCGCTATCTCCAATACGGCGAACTCATAAGCACAGTCATACACATAAGCAATGTATACATTATTGTTTGAATCAAGATCAATTGATGTTGGACAATGGTAGTTAAAGCCCCAAAAACGATTAAAATCCGATACAACAGACGTTACCCATGAACCAGCAACATTGTTGGTGTACATGACTTCTTTATTGGTGTAATTAAGATAAGAAATGTGGATTTTATCGTTGGAATCTATGACCATGGAAGGGTCATATTGGGATACTCCTGTCGCTAAAACCTCACTTGACCAAGTTCCTGAAGCGTCATTGACGTACATTAGACTCGAAGAATCTGGGTCGGAAAAGGTTGCATGGATGACATCATTGGAATCAATATCTGCCTCTAAATTTTGAATTCTTCGGTTTATTCCACCCTCAAAGATCGTTTCAAAGCTACCGTTTGCTGGCGGCAATGGAGCATTAAAGGTAATATTGGTCATCAATTGTCCAGTTTCAAGGTCAACACCTTCGACGCTCGCGGTCAAATTGCTTTGAGTTGCGCTGCCTGAGCCGATGCTCGGCGTTCTCGTAGCGTCCCAAGTGTCGCTTCCGAAGACTGCACCGGGTGAACCTTGGTTGGTGTTACTGCCACCATCGCCCAACTGTCCGTAATCGTCCTCTCCCCAGCATTTTATTTCGCCGTTGTCAAGGGTTGCACAAGCATGCCTAACATCGATATCTATTGCAACTGCAGTTCTATCAACGCCAAAGTCAATTGTGGTGACGGGAGGCGTTGATTCATATTCATAATAATCACCAACACCACCAATACCTAACTGTCCATGGTCGTCATGCCCCCAACATTTAGCCTCGTCGTTATCGAGTATCACACAGGTGTTGTAGGCTCCCGTAGCGACTGAGACTGCTGTTCGGCCAGGACCGAGGTCAATCGCTTGGGAAGGAGGTTCGTGGAGTGTTATCGATTGGATCGGTCCTGCTTGATTATCCAAATGTGGCTGAGATGTACCACGGCCTAATTGCCCAAAAGAGTCATCGCCCCAACACTTTAGGTCACCGTTATCAAGAATAGCGCAAGTGGTAATGTGCCCAGCAGAAACCGATATTGCCGTTCGGCCAGGACCTAGGTCAATCGCTGTATGTAGGTGTGGAAAGCTTGGGTTTGGGCCCGGTGTACCCAATTCCCCCCAACCATCACGCCCCCAGCACTTTAGTTCACCGTTGTCGAGAATAGCGCATGTGTGCGTACGTCCAGCAGAAACCGCAATTGCTGTTCGTCCTGAACCGAGGTCGATTGCCGTAGAGGAGGGTGTGTTGAGTGTTTGTTGAGTTGCGATTCCCAATTGTCGGTAATTATTATTCCCCCAACACTTTAACTCACTGTTATCAAGAATGGCACAAGTATGTTGTCCACCAGTAGATACTGCTACGGCAGTACGGCCCGGACCAAGGTCAATAGCCGCAGCAGATGGAGTGTTATTTGAACAACAATTGGGATTCACGCCACCATCATGTCCGTTACCCAACTGTCCATAACGATTAAATCCCCAGCACTTTAACTCGCCGTTATCAAGAATGGCACAGGTGGTGTAGTGGTCGGTAGATACTGCAACGGCCGTTCGGCCCGCACCGAGGTCAATCGCTGTGGATGAAGGTGCATTGGTGTTCGTGTTGGTTCCATCACCCAACATTCCGCGGTAGTTACTTCCCCAGCACTTGAGGCCACCATCATCGAGGATAGCGCAGGAGTGTGTTTGACCTACAGACATCTTGTCGCTGGTATAAGCAACTGCAGATCCAGAACCACCCGTCTCCATCACCGTTGATTCCTCATCAAATGAGTCATTACCGGTTCTTGGACTATTTATCAGGTCTAAGTACCCGACTTGGGTCATTATAATCATTATAATAACTAAAAACGCTGATTTTACGGTATTACCACGGCTTACGCTACGCTGCATGATTCGTATTTAACGAACAAGAGGATATAAATTGACCCATTCATGAAAGGAATTCAAGAGGAATCATACATATTTATAACAGTCTCAAGCCGTCTTGCTTCTTCCTCAAGCTCAGCCCGCTGCTTCTTATCCATGTTGACGTCTTTGAGTTCTTCTTGAATACCCTCGAGTTGAGCCTTGGTTTCTTCACGCTCTTCAAGATGCTTTTGTTCTTCTTTCTCCATCTTCTTGGATGCTGCAGCCTGCTTTCTAGTCGATGCTTGAGTGTATACGCTTTCACTCAACTCAACAGATGTTGGATATGGAATATTGATGCCCTCGTTGCTAAATGTACTGTCGATTGTTCTAAGCAACCAGTCTCGTGCCAGCCACTCATCTGAGTAGTCATTGACCCAACCAAACAGGCGGAAAACTTTG
>CAXAHZ010000191.1:0-3298 GCA_963968875.1 uncultured euryarchaeote | reverse complement strand
CCGACCGTCCAAACGATGACGGAAGTGCAGTTCTCCTGGACTTTGAACTCTCAACTGCAGATGATATTGCACACTACAATGTCTACGCTGCAACGTTTGATTTTGACGCAGTTAGCCAAAATGGGCAAACACTCACCAGAATCGCCGAATTGGACCGTAACCCAACGCTTCCACTCACCATTGATGTCGTGGAAGGGGACACCCCAGTCATTGCAGGACAGGACATATGGGTCGCCGTAGTGGCGGTGGATACGTCTGGCAATTCCCACACTACCAATCTCGCGGTGACCAAAGGCCAGTCAATTGACGACGGCGTGACCGATCTGGGCAATTATCTTCCGGATATTGAAGGAATTACTGCCTCTTGGGAAGAGGAGACCAACATACTGGTAGAATGGGAGCACTCAACCGATGCGCAAGTTCGCGGCTACCATGTTTACATCTCAGACAAAGCCTTTGAAGACATCTCAGATGCAACGATGATTGGAGATGTAAAAGCTTCCAACTCATTCTTGATTACCCCTGTTCTCTTCGATGAACTCGACAACAACACTGCTTGGTATGTAGCGGTCACACCCTACGATGAAAGTGTCAGTAAGGAAACCGTTTCTACGTTCAAACTCAATGCATTTGGTAAGGATGGAACAACCGATGATGGTGGAGATGATGGTGGCCAATTATCCCTTGAATCTCTCCTCACGGGGCCCAACTTGATCGCTGCAGGAATGCTCATCATCGTTCTGCTTTTGCTTGTCCTCGTTGTTCGTTCAAGAGGCAACAGTAACCGCCGCTCAAAAAGCTGGGAGTTGCAGGAAGCTACCTGGGGAATTCAACAGGACCAAGATTGGGATAGTACGCCGGCACAAGCGCCCCCTGCACCACCTCAAGGGGTTTCGCAACAACAAGCAACCGACATCTATGCCGCTGCCAACCAGATTCAAACCGGAAGTTACGGAAGGGAAGTCTACCAAGCACCCCAGCCTGTATTGCAACCGCAACAAGTGTCAAACGATGCATTCGACGCCCTCCTTGGAGAGTCCAGTGCGCCTCCATCTCCACAGATTGATACATCGTTCCTTGATGACCTGCTGTGAGGAGAATGCATGACTCAGAATTCGGGTCCTCGCGATGAGGTGTTCACAACAGCTGTTGTCAACAGGAATGGACAAATCGCTGACCGTTCTGCTCATCTTGAACGCATGAAAATGCACGCCAAGCGTCTGCGCATCACCCTTCCTGATGTTCTGCCGAAAATCGGAGCTTCTGAAGGTGACTCACAACTCGTGCGCATCTCCTATTCTGACGAGGCAGGATGGGATGTACAACACCGCCAATTTGGCATCCGAAACGAAGAGGTGGATGCGATATCCATCGTTGCCCCACGATGGAATACGAAGACCAATGGATGCAAGCATGGGGATTGGGCTCCTTACAGAGATGCCAGGATTCTAGCAGAAAAGGCTGGCTGTGATGTCGCCCTTTTTGTTTACGAACACGCTCTTATCGACAGCGACCGTGGAACGCCAGTATTGCTTGATGAAGACGGCACCGTTTGGATTCCAACACAAGACGATGGCGGCGTTGACGGGATCACCGCGTCTGTTTTAGAGACGCAATTGCCTGATGTTGGGCTGCCAGTTGTCAGAGGCAGGTTGAACGAAAGGCTTGTTGCTCGGTGCCTCGAATTGGTCGTAGTAGGTTCAGGTCTCGGAGTGTGCAGAATCGCATCAATCGACGGGGAGGCAGTTGGTGAGGCAACCGTCTTATCCGAACGATGTCAAAAAATTATCAACCAACATTTTACCCAAGAGGCCACCTGGTCCTAGATGGGGCGATAGCATGTCGGTGAATATGACCGAGGTTTTCACACGCTTAAGCCAACATGATTTGATGGGTGAAAAGGCATTTCGTTACGGCTCCCCCGACCGAATTATGTTGATTTCTGGGGGCCCAGCGTCACATCTTGCAAAATGGTCCATGCTGGCTGGCCCTTCCAAAATGCGCGCAGTAATACGACAACCTTCTCGGGAAGTGATGCCCACGGCCTTACCTCATTCACCAATTTCTGGTAATCTCTCATTGATTGAAAAAAAGTGTGATTTAAGAGCGGAAGTTGAGGAATGGAAACACGGAAGTTGGTACCACAGTGTAACACTGATTGCATCTGATATTGCTGACCTATTGGACAAATTACAAACGATTACACCTCATGATAATTTTCCGTTACCGGCCTGCGATGGAATGCCAAAAAGACCGTTTTGGTCTGGAGCTATGGCGTATGACATGATGCAATGGACACAACCGCTTCTCCTGCAACACCCGCCGGAGGAAGGAGCGCTATTGAGCATCATGTGGCTGATTGAAGGTGGAGTTCTGCACGAACGCAGCACCGATGAAGTACGGGTATTCGGCTCGGAGTCTGCTTGGTCCAATCTCACACAAGAGACCTTGCTACGCCCCCCAATCGAAACGATACAGGCAGTCCCGTCAAGACAGGATGAAACCACAACTCACAGCGATGAAACCCATATGGATAATATTGAACGGGTGAAACAAGGGATTGTTGCAGGACAGGTATACCAGGTGAATGTTGGAAAACACTGGAAGGGCCCGATCGACCATCCATTTGAGGTCTTCAAACGTTTGACTCGAATCAATCCATCCCCCTATGCAGTCTATCTAGAAGCCGCAGACATTGGGTTTGCACTCGCAAGTTCTTCGCCTGAATCCTTGCTTGATTGTAACGAAGAAGCCATACGAACATCTCCAATCAAAGGAACCTGTTTACAGGGAGCGACGCCAGGGCAAGCAGCTGATTTGAGAAATACAATGATCAACGACGAAAAAGAACGCGCTGAACACAGAATGTTGGTTGACCTTATGCGAAATGACCTTTCGGCGGTCTGTGAAGTAGGTTCCGTTGGAGTCAATAGATTTGATGTGGAAGTATACTCCAATGTTCAACACCTTGTCAGCCATATCACTGGCCACTTCCGTCCGGACCAAAATGGGAAAACCGCCTTTCAATCGATGTTCCCCGGCGGGTCAATTACAGGTTGCCCCCGAACAATGGTTTGTGCCGTCGTCGATGAACTGGAGCAACATCCACGTTCGTTTTGGACCGGATCCGCAGGCTGGGTAGATGTCCACAGCGGAGCTTCTTCATGGAACATCCTGATACGAACATTGGAGGCGCACAAGACCACAACTGGATGGAACGGAAGTATTGGAGCAGGTGGAGGCATTACCATCGCTTCAAATGCAAGAAAAGAAGTTTCTGAAGCGGCTTGGAAGGGGG
>CAXAHZ010000190.1:0-3312 GCA_963968875.1 uncultured euryarchaeote | reverse complement strand
GCTTTGAAGTTGACCGGACAGTGCGCCAAGCTCATCGGAAAGATTGGCTCCTGAATCCATTCGTGGTAGCCACTGAGCAGGAGTTCCTGCGTCCCAAGCCAACAGCCGTTCTGCCGTAACAGGTTCGACTGAAGGAACGCTCTGCGCAGCGGTTGAAAGATTGGAAAGAGCGGAAGTCAGATTTTCTTGGCCTTGAGCGCTCAGTACGTCAACCATTGCGATTTGCAACGGCTGTAACCACGCTGAAGCGGTTGTTTCGTCGTGGAGAATCTGCCATTGCATGGCGTTGCTGGCAGGACCGTTGTTGGCTTGTGTGCCAAACAGCGGGTAGTGATAAGGTTGGAAATTTGAGTCGTTGAGCATGGTTGCCTCAATGAGGGCAAGATGGGTCCACGTGCTGGCGTTGAGCAAGTCGTTCTCTTCAATTTCATCAATAACACGGATGAAGTCAATATTTGACCGATATTCTTCCTCTACTTGGTTGAGCAAGTCCACACTCGGGTCGTCAGGAAAGAAACCGTCTTCGCTGTTATCAAACTGAAGGTGCATGGCTCCAGAGGCGAGCATCACAACACTGAGCATGATCGCTGCGAAAGCCCTCTTTGGATGTTCAACGCTAAGTTCAGTTAGCATGATGAAAGGATTTCGCATGATTTTCGCACATCTTCTTTCCTTATAACCGCCTGTTTCCAACTCGGGTGAAAACGTATTGTTTTTGATAATTATTACCGCAGTGAGTTGAAATAGACTCAGCGTATATTCACGGTATGGCCGTCAAACATCTCTACTTTGCTTACGGTTCAAATATGGACAAAACGGATTGGGTTCGCTGGTGCAGTGAGAACGGTATGACCCCCAAAGGATTGGCTGGTTCCGGACGTGCATGGCTACCGGATTACACGCTCAAGTTTCACTACTATTCTTCAAAGCGAAAAGGAGGTGCTGCGAATGTCGTTCCTTCGGTTCGTGGGACCGTTGTCCCTGGTTTGGTGTTTGAAGTCGATGAGGAAACACTCGCAATTTTAGACCTCAAGGAAGGTTCTCCGATGGCCTATGAACGAACCTCTGTCTGCGTCATTGATGACAACGGGATGTTGCGAGAGGCGGTTACTTACACGGTGGTGGAATCCAGAATTTCTGATGGTTATGAGAAACCTACTCCAGATTATGTTGACCTCATACGCAGGAGTTTAGAATCTAATAATTTACCAATTGAACATTTAAAAAATGCAATTGATAACAAGAGTTCCAAAACATTCCTCAAAACCGTATTTGTTTACGGGACTCTTCGAAAGGGAGAACAACGCTCTCAAACCATGAAGGAGATCTCTACAAACAGTCAGGTTGGGACTGTATATGGAACCCTTTTCGACCACGGGTCATATCCTGGCTTGAGTCCTAAAGGTCACACAGAGGTAACCGGTGAACTGTGTCAATGCCGAGACATTTCCGGAGCACTGAAGATTTTAGACGAAATTGAAGGTTTTTACTCCTATGGAAGTCACGACAACCTGTACTACCGGAGTATCAAGAACGTCCTTGTCAACGACGAGAAGCAATGGGCGTGGACCTTCATCACCAACATTTCATCAAAACGAACAATCATCCCAAGTGGAGATTGGAAGCGACGGTAAATCGATTACTCGTCAAGTTCCAATAAAACTGCACCCTGTGTGACTTGGTCGCCCGCTTGGAAGTGAACTGCTGTGACGACTCCATCGTTTGCTGCTACAATACGATGCTCCATCTTCATTGCTTCAAGTACCATCAGAGGAGAACCGGCTTCTACTTCATCGCCCTCGCTAACGAGTACTTCCAACACCTTACCGGGCATTGGCGCAACCAACCCACCTTCATGTTGTGATGAGGAAGCCCCCGGCTCAATACGTTCCCAACGGTACGTCAAACCGTTGAGGTGAACCCACCATGTATCGCCAACTTTAGCGATGTGTGCGTAGGAAGTTCGTCCGTCAGACAGGAGAATACGAAGTCGCCCATCGCCTGTTTCTTCAACATAATGGCCATCGAGGGCAAATCCATTGGCCGACTTAGTCAGAGTGACTTCAACAGGCCCCTCGGGTGAATTGAATTGATGTTGCATCAGGGGTACCTCCGATTCAGGGTTGAGAACGGGCTTGGTAGATCCGATGAATGTGTTCCGGATTTGGAGGTCATGTTGCGATGGAGCCCCATGGTCTCGCCTGCAGCAGCAGCCAGCAATGAGGCGTCTTCCAACATCTGGGATGATTCCGCAACCCAACCGTTTGGCCAGTACTCATCAATCGTTGTTGTTGTAGTGGAGCCGTCAACAACAGGTTGAGCGTCGCACAATTCGCGAAGGAAACGAACGTTGGTTATCGTACCAAGAATCACAAAGTCATCCAGCGCACGGCGCATTCGTTGAAGCGCCTCAACTCGGGACGGAGCCCATACGATCAGTTTGGCGAGCATAGGGTCGTAATTCGGAGTGACATCGTCCCCCTCCCGTACACCAGTGTCTAAACGAATTCCTGGGCCCTCGGGAGGCCTGAACACTGCAAGTGGGCCAATTGAGGGTAGGAAATTATTGGCAGCGTCTTCTGCATAAAGCCGAACTTCTATGGCATGCCCTCGAATGCTCAAATCTCCACAAGACATGGGCTGACCCGCTGCGATTCGTAATTGCTCACGTACGATGTCAGTACCGGTAACAAGTTCCGTGACTGGATGTTCAACCTGAATCCTCGTGTTCATCTCCAGAAAGAAAAATTCTCCGGACGGAGCCAGAAGAAATTCTACGGTTCCTGCACCCTCATAATCAACCGCTTGCGCGGCTTGTACTGCTGCCTGGCCCATGGCTTCACGGAGTTCTGGGGTTATGGTCGGACCGGGAGCTTCCTCGAACACCTTTTGATGACGACGTTGAACACTGCATTCGCGTTCCCCAAGATGGATGGTTCGCCCGTGACGGTCTGCAAGAACTTGGATTTCGATGTGTTTTGAACCATGAAGAAGCCTTTCGATGTAAATTCGGCCGTCTCCAAAGGCAGCTACTGCCTCACGGCGGGCTCCTTCTGCAGCCTGTTGGAAATCAGCCGGGTCATGGACGGCTCGCATTCCTTTACCCCCACCTCCGCTTGATGCTTTGAGAAGCAAAGGATAGCCGACTCGTGTTGATGATTCGAGAAGCAACTCGAGCGCTTCGTCCTCATCATCACTTTCGACCTCTTCACCCGGGATAACAGGGACGCCTGCATCACGCATGGTTTGACGAGCAGTCATTTTGTCACCCATCTGCTCAATCGCCTCAGGCGATGGGCCGATCCAGATAAT
>CAXAHZ010000189.1:0-3331 GCA_963968875.1 uncultured euryarchaeote | reverse complement strand
CAACATGAGTTGAAACAATTCCAGCAGCATGATTCAATTCCGAATCGGTTGGCGGCAGAAGCCGAGATGGTTCAGGGAGTTGTGACTCATAGAAGGCAATGACAAATGCAAACATGAGAATTGCTATGCTAAACCCAACAAACATACCGAACACATCTGCTCCCGCAAGCCAGATCTCATGAGCGAAAGAGTGTGCAAGAACATGAGGGCCATCTGTCACAAAACCAAGGAGAATTAAAACAAGAAGCATCGTCAATAATGTCGCAAGCAAACGCTGTTCTTGTATTCTGTTCACGCCTACCTGTCGGGTCAACAAAATCGCCCCTGCTGCGAGGCCGCTCGAGACAAGAAGGGTCGTTGCCCAAAAAATAAACCAATACTGGTTAACATCCGATGGATACGTCGGCGTTAAAATCCACCAATGCATCCCCTCAAACCAAATTACGGCGAGAACGATCATGACAATGCCACTCTTGCGTTCAGATTGTGAAAGACGCCCAACGGGTACATTGCCCGAAAATACAAGATTGTAAAGTCCCACGGCAAGCAGGGCTGTTGGACCGAGTATACTTCCTATAAAGTGACCAAAACTACTGGACGGTGAAAACGGAATGGTCCAGGGTGTAAGGAGAATTGAGAGCAGGCCGAACCCCATCAGTAATTTACCGATGCCGCCGAGTTTATTTGATTTTGAAAAGAGGTACATCAAGGCTCCAATGACCATGAGCGAACCCGGGGCCCAAAAGAAAACAAAAGCTTGAATGTTCTCTTCCATGCTTGAGCCAGTGCGAAAAACCTTATGAATAATACCTAAAGCATTTACGCAGTCATCCGATTATTCACCAAATGGATGTCGGCAGCCATAAATACCCGACCTCTGTGGGCTGATTGCTTAGGTGTTACATATGGTAAAGCGACCCCGACAAGTCAAGCGCTACAGCCCTTCTGCTGGCAAGCATACCATGCACACCGTTGAGCGCGTTAAGAAGCGACGCGCCTCTGAACTTCGCTGGGGTCAGCGACGTTTCCGCCGAGTTATGGCCGGTTACCGTGGTTTCCCTCGTCCAAAGCCAGATGGCAGAGAAAAGCCAACGAAGCGAGTCAATATCCTGTACCGTTGCACGGAGACTGGGAAAGCCCATTATGCTCCTTGCAAGCGTGCTAAGAAATTCGAATTGGTTGACAAGTGAGGTGTGAAAGATGAAAAAGGGATTCCTAAAAGTCACCTGCCGTGATTGCGGTAGTGAATCAATAATATTTGGCCGGTCAACAACGGCAATTTCATGCGATGTTTGCAGTGCAACACTGACCAAGCCCTCTGGCGGAAAGGCAGAGTTGGTCGGATGCTCCGTTGTAGAAGCACTTGATTGAGGAGGCAGAGCCTCCCATGACCGAAAACACAATTTCACCTCCTGATGAAGGTGAACTCGTTGTTGCTACCGTGAAAAACGTTAAGCAAAACGGAGCTTATGTTGATCTTGATGAATTCCCCGGTATTGAAGGATTCATTTTCATTGGCGAGATCGCAAGCGGTTGGGTCAAGAACATCAGAGGTTTCGTCCGAGAAGGTCAACGGCTGATTTGTAAAGTAATGCGAACCAGGAAGGACGGCTCTTCACTGGAACTATCTCTCAAATCTGTTTCCGAAGAACGAAGGCGAGCTCGCCTCCAAGAATGGAAAAACGAGCAAAGAGCCCACCAACTTTTGAAAGTCCTCGGAGTGAAAGTCGAATGGGACTCTGAAACTCTTCAAGAACAGAGCAACGAATTGATTGATGCATTCGGCACCCTGTATTCAGCGTTTGAAGAAGCAGCTATGCAAGAAGGCGGCCTTACCAATGCCGGTTTTGAGGGCGATTGGATTGCACCGTTCATTGAAATTGCAATTGAAAATATCATCCCTCCATTTGTTGAACTGAGAGGAGTTTTGACCTTGAGCATCAACGATACGGAAGGCGTATCCGTGATTCAAGAAGCTCTTCTCTCCGCTGAATCGCTCTCCAATACGGAAGAAGAAACAGAAGTGAAGTGTTTCTACGATGGTGCGCCACTTTATCGCCTTGAACTTAGAGCACCAGATTTCAAAATCGCAGAATCCCTTTGGGACCAAGCCACGACATCGATTATTGACTGTATGATGGCTGCGGGCGGCGAAGCAAACGCAAAACGAGAGTGATTCCATATGGTTCGTCAAATCCTGCAACAATGCCTTACATGCCAAGCATTTGGCCTTAGCACAACCTGTTCAGAGTGCGGAGGACGTGCACAAGCCGCCGCCCCACTCAAATGGTCACCAGAAGACCACCGTGCGTCATTACGCCGTAAAATGAACGGAGTTGAAAACTCTTCATGGAGTGAAACGCTTCCAACATTACCTGCACTAAATGCCATGATTGAGCGCTCTGAAGAAGAGTGATTCGGTTTTGGATTTCAAGTCCTAAACACCAGCATCCGGCGTTGGTTAATACTCAAACATTATAGCGCGTGTTGACTCGTTCGTGAGTTCATGACCATGAGAATTGAATGGAGAAATGGCGCTTCATCCATTGGCAAGAACGACATGGTACTTCTTGCATTTCCCGGAGTCGGCAATGTAGGCAAGGTAGCTCTTGAGAGCCTTTGGAAACTAAACCACACCGAAGTAATTGCCCGTTTACACCCATCAGGACTCCCCCCCCTTGCCAAACTGGATGAGGATGGCCTGCTTTCCCCACCTCACTTAACTCTCTCAAAAATGAAAACAGAAGGCGGCTTGCAACTCATAACACTCACTGGTCCTTCTCAACCCAACGATTCAAGCGCTCAAAGTCAAATGGCCGAAGAATTGATGCTGTTCTTCCAAGATCAAGGCGTGAGTGACGTCGTCGTACTTGCAGGCATGATGGATTCGCCAGAACGTAAAGATACGTTCATGATTGCAAGTTCGGCCAGTAACCGCATAGACATGGAATCAATGGGGGTTGACGTTCGGCGCGATGAACCAAAGGGTGGCGCATTGGGCGTTGCAGCATTGGTCGCTTCAATGGGACCCCTGTTTGGCATGAACTCCAGTTGCGCCATCACAACAACTGTCGGTTCAAGCGGTGATGTTCTTGCTTCTCAAAGGATGATTGAACATCTCGACCGTTGGTTTTCATTTGGGTTAAACATACCAAACACTGGAAATGAATGGTTAAAACATCGTCTTGAGGAGATCGCACCAAAGAAGAAAATTGACCTGCTCGCAGAAATGTCGTCATCGCATGATGCGTTCTATATGTGATAACCTCGCAGGTTTAACGAGGTATCGTCGGTACAGGAGCGCCGAGAGAGGGATTTGAACCCCCGCGTC
>CAXAHZ010000188.1:0-3339 GCA_963968875.1 uncultured euryarchaeote | reverse complement strand
AAAGAGAAGAATGAACTTCGACTCCGAATTACTGGAGAGAGCCATACCGCTCTCCAAGTCCTTCGTCAACGCCTTAACGCTCACAAAAGCGTTGATTATGCTAACTATTTCCCAGGCCATCCTGAACTTGACGACCCTGAATTTTACATCCGAACCACAACCAAGTCAGGTGTAGAAAAAGTTCTGAAGGATATTGTCAGCGGCGTCGCCAAGGAATTCACTGACGCCAGCCTCTGAAGAGGTCATCGTCATGGACTCCGTTGCTCAAGCCATCGGGATGATTGGCTATGCGACAAAGACCAACGGTATTGGTGGACTCATCAAAACAAGAGTCTCTGATTTCAGGGTTGAAGAAATTGCAACACCAATTCACTTTGACAACCGAGGCAGGTTTACTGTCGCCAAAATCACGTTGACGAACTGGGAAACAAACCGGTTCTGTAACCAACTTTCAGCGACGTTGAAGATTCCAAGAAACCGGATATTTTTTGCAGGAACAAAGGATAAACGCGCAGTTACATCACAACTTTTTGTGATTGACGCTCCGATGAATAAGGTTTCAGCTGTCGAACTTCCTGATGTTGAAATTGAGGTTCTTGGTCGGACGCATCAGAAAATTGGGTTTGGGAACCATAGAGGAAACCGATTTACAATTGTTGTTCGAGGTTGCTGCGATGAAGATGGAAATCCGCTTTCAAACGAGCAGGCTATGGATGAAGTCAACCGAATTCAAGATGAAATGCAAACGTCTCTAGGAGAGGGGCGATTTCCAAACTGGATCGGACCTCAACGATTTGGTTCAGGAAGACCGGTAACGCCAGTCGTAGGATCGCATGTCGTCCGGGACGAGTGGGAAGAAGCGGTCATGGCTTACCTCTCAATGGAGGGGGAAAATGAAGAGAAAGATGCTCACAAAGTACGCGCCTACATTCGTGAGAACGGAGTTGATGAATCAATTTTGGAAATGTTGCCAAGATGGATGGGCTTTGAACGAAAAATGATTGAGCATCTCCTTAGCCGTCCAGATGATTTCGTGGGAGCGTTCCGAAAGCTACCGGGTAACCTGCAACTAATGACGGTTCATGCATTACAATCCATTGTATTCAACAAGTCCTTATTCAGGCGAATCGAAGCAGGATTACCGCTTTCAAAACCCGTTGTTGGCGATATTGTTGGACGTCTGGACGATAAAGGCCAACTTGACGTACAGTCTTGTATTGTCGTTGAAGAACGCACACTCCCCCGGATTTCTAGAAATTGTGAAATGGGGCGACTCATCACAACCGGACCACTCCCTGGAAGCGAGATTACAACATGCGAAGGAACGCCTGGAGATTTAGAACGTAAGACCCTCGAGGACGAAGGCCTAGGGGATGTAACATGGAGTGTTGATGCAGTCCCACGACTTTCCAGTAAAGGGACCCGTAGGTCGCTGGTCAGTCATTTCCAAGAATTCAGCATAGACACGGTACCCATAGCGGAAGCATCCAGCCTCAGCAAGCGATGGGAAGCTGGACCTAAGGATGGAGACAAGTGGCACCCGGAGGGGGCTTGCATCCGATTCCGTTTCATTCTCAGTTCAGGAAGTTATGCAACCACACTGCTTCGTGAATTTATGCATTCACCGCTATCGCATTTGTAAAAAAAAAAATACAAACCAAAGCGTGAGGATCAACTCGGTGAAGAGAGACTGTAGAGAACAGTTTTTCATCAAATAAGTCCCATGGAAAGGACTTCAATTTCACCAACGCCGTGGATTTCACTCATCTGTGCTTCAAAGGCATCAGCGAGTCCTTCACCGTCGTTCATGGTGACATGAACTTGAACAAATTTGAGACCAAATGCAAGAGGCTTTGTCTCTACTTTTTGGACGTCGTAATTTTCAGTACGAAGACCACGGATTGTTTCAGCAATTGAATCGCTGTCAACGTCCTCAACATCCGAATCCGGATTTACCTTGTATGTCATGACTACCATACCCATAAGATCACCTCAGGGTCCTACGAAATCACAGTGTGGGCATCGGTATAGGACACCTTGATTGCGTACACGTGGGCTGCGACCAATTGGTTTGAAGCAGCCAGGGCATGGGAAAGTTGTGGAACCCTTTTCAGCAAGGGGAATACCAGAAGATGTACAAGTTGATGCTCGTTCGCTCATATTAGTGCCTCGGACGAGTCTGCCCATGCCCTCCCCTTCTTTATGGTTGCGTGAACAACCCTCTTCTTCAACGGCTACCAAAACGACTGACTATGGACATACGACCGGTCCTTCCAGTGCTCACCACTAACGATTGCTCGCGAAGCCGGCACCATCCTGATTCAATGCGAACAATGTCACCCACACGAACATCATCGACTTGACTCCCCCATAACACCAAGCCGACGATACCGGTTTCATCTCGCCCGCATGCAGCAGCAACATGTCCCGTGTAGTGTTGTGATACCACCAGCCGTTGAGGGTAGATCCGTAGAACAACCATCTCCAAATGACGTACTGGAGAGTTCGGACGAAGGTTGACGATACGATTTGCGGGAGAGGGCCATGATTGGTCTTCTGTGGACATAATCCGTTGAGTTTGCATCAACCCACTTCAATGCTTTTACGCTTGCTTCCTTCTACGAACTGAGAACGAAGTTGTGGTCGGTTCTGGGCCTTCTTCTATTTCATTACCACCAACCAAGACATCCACTGCCTCTTCGTAGCGCTCTCTGATCGATTTATTCGGTGACTTCCAAGGCATGTGATTTCGGCAGATGAGATAGACCTCGGAGGATGAATTGCGAGAGGCATCCGGTGAAAAACGGCGAACGGTAGAGAAGTGTGGCCGGACTGCATCAATCAATTCTTGCACGCCGATTCCTTGGAAGAGTTTGGTTGTAAACGCTCCACCTTTTTTCAACAGTGGAAGAGAGAAATCAAAAACATCTGCGACCAATGTCATGGCCACCGACTGATCCATGTCCCACTTACCTGTGATGTCGGGAGAAATATCAGAAACGATGACATTGATCAATTCTCCGTTAAGTTCCTCCAGAACCCGGTCTTGAGTTAATGAATCTGTGATGTCGCCGGTGAGCAAGACGGCACCTTCAACCGGTTGACAGGGTTCCAAATCCACGCCAACTACATGGCCATTTGGGCCAACCAACTCGACTGCAACTTGAGCCCACCCGCCAGGATGACATCCTACATCAAGAACGGTATCTCCTTTGCGGACCAAACCAAACCGCTCTTGAATCTGCTTCAGTTTGAAGGCTGAACGGGCGCGGTAACCGCTGGCCTTGGCTTGTTTACGCCAAGAATCACGCTTGTGATTTTCAATCCAGTGGTCTGCCA
>CAXAHZ010000187.1:0-3346 GCA_963968875.1 uncultured euryarchaeote | reverse complement strand
CCTGCATCACGGAGAGCTGCGATGGATTCACCCGCACGTGGCAAGAGATTTACCTCCGATGCACGGTTAACATAGCCTTTACGACCAACATTGATCACACCATCACGGTCAAGGAATGCGATGGGGTTGTCTGAGAAATCAAGGCTAATTGATTCGACCCCCCAGTGTGCAATCATGCCCGACATAACCTTCGCAACTCAAGGAACCTCATGGCCTTTACCAATTCTTGGTGAACTTCATATCGCTCGCCCTCATGGGATGGAATGTGCTGATTGAATCATCCACCGCTACCATCGTTGGAGCTGCAGGTATGCTTGCACTTGCGATATCTTGGTTCATGCGCTCCAACGGTTCCAACCGCATTGCCCAGTTCGGATGGGTCGCCGTTGGATTGTTCTTTTTCAACATGTCATGGACTTACGTTGAACATGACGATATCGTACTCACTGTGATGTGTGCAGTGACACTACCTCTTTGCGTCGGATTGGCCATTTGGGAAGATAATTGCACAGATCGACAAAGGGAGGCACTTGATTGGGCTAGAGGGACCGTAGCCTTTGCAGGAGGCCCCTATCTCCTCATCGCTTACGTCCCCTACCTCAGTGTCTTTGCAATTTGGTTTGTTGCCTCCCAGTCCGCCTGGTTCCTAGGATTTGCTGGAGGCCAAGATATCGAAGTGGGCACGACTTGGGTCAATGCAGAAAGCGGTCGTGTATCATGGTCTGAATGGGATGGTAACAGGTGGTTTTCAACGGATTTCACAGGAGAATACGCATTTCAGTCTGAACTCTTGCTCGGTGACGGCAGTCTCATTGGAATCAATTTCGTTCTGGCTTGTACAGCCCTTCAATCGATGGTGCTCTTCATAGGTGCAATTTCAGTTCTGAACCTTCATTGGAAACAGCGAGTCAGAGCCTTGATTCTTATTATTCCACTCATACATTTATTGAATGTATTTCGGAATGCTGGATTGATTTGGATGCATCTCACATACACGCAGTGGGACCTTTGGGGCATTTCGGTGTTTGAATTTGGCCATACGTATGTTGCAAGAGTCGTGAGTCTCTTTGCCATGTTCTTAATGGCCCTAATTATGTTTGAAATACTACCAAATATGCATCGGAATATCGTAGCACTCTCAGAACCTTTCACGAAAGCGAAATCTAAACCTGAGCGGTAAGGTCGCACGCAATGAACGTAATCCTAGCATAACTATCATGCATCAACGTCAGGTGGAAATTGTATGACCAAGGTATCATCCGAGTTTACTTTCCAACGAACGGGAAGGACGATTAGAAACAGAACCGTTTTGGCAGCATTAACCAACAAGCAAAGTCACGATGATGGAACACTGTCCACCGAAGAACGGCACTGGTTGACAATGCGCAGTAGAGGCGGTTTTGGTATCGTAACCACCGCCGCAGCCAACGTGAGCGAAACTGGCAGAGGATGGGATGGAGAATTGGGCGTTTGGTCGGATTTGCACCTCCCTGGATTAACTCAACTTGCTGACGATCTAACAAAGAATGGTGCCCTAAGCCTTGCACAACTTTTCCATGGTGGCATGCGGGCGCCCATGAGACTGACTGGAGTACAACCTGTTTCTGCTTCAGAAAACACCGATTCAAGCATGAAAGGTGTGGTATCACGAGAACTCCATGCAGATGAAATCGAATCAATAATAACCGACTTTGGAGAAGCTGCAGAGCGATGCGAAAAAGCAGGATTCTGCGGTGTTGAACTCCATGGAGCACACAGTTATTTGATCTCTCAATTCCTTGGCCCGTCAACCAATAGGAGGATGGATGAATGGGGAGGCGACTTGCAAGGTAGAGCCAGGTTTTTGGAGCGCATTATCAAAAAAGTCCGAGACCGAACGTCTGAGAATTTCATTGTAGGAGTTCGCATTTCTCCAACAATTAGTGACCTTGGAATTACATTAGAAGAATCCTTGCAAGTCGCCAAATGGTGTGTGGAGTGGGGTCTTGATTTCCTGCATGTTTCCTGCTGGGACATCTACCAGATGAAACAGTCTATCGAAGGTAAGGAACAAACTCAAACTAAGTGGTTTAGTGAGCAACTCAACGGCAAAATACCCATCATAACAACCGGTAAAATATGGACGAATGAAGACGTTGAATTTGCCATGAATGAAGGTGCAGATCTAGTCGGCGTAGGCCTCGCAGGCATTGCGCATGCCGACTGGCCTAGGCAGTTGGAGAATCTTGATGACCCAAAACAGCCGCCGTTTTCTATCAAACACTTACAGCAATCTGGCCTCAGTCCTGCATTCATACAGTATATGACCCGTTGGAAAGGATTCGTTGTTGAACATTGAGCGCCCTTGCCGCGATTCGAACGCGGGTTCCTGGCTCCGGAGGCCGGGGTGATATCCACTACACTACAAGGGCATGTCACCCTGGAGACTCATGGTCATGAAGGTGACCGTATTCATTTTACAACTTCTGGTGCCAAGAATGGTCGGGTTCATCTCGTACCCAAAGGGTGCCGCTACCGGATGGATATTCAATGGTTTCTAATCCGTTTAGAACCATGCCCATGAGTGTGTCATCTGGAGCATCCAAAGAGAGGGCTGAGGGGATTTCTATGCTCGATGGTACTTCAAGAGATTCAGGATACACATCTTCCATGGCGTTTTGCACATTAGAGATTGGTTCTTCCATTGTCGGAACAAACGGTTCACTAACGGATTCACCCATGTCAAACATTGCAGCCTCTATTCGTTGTTCATCACCCCATTCTTTCAACTCTTGTTCTGGCTTATTGCTGCGCCCAAAGGCAAATACCAAGCCCGCAAGGACGACGAAAAGTATGCCTGCAGAGGAGTAAATTAGGTCGTTGGCGACACTCGGAGCAATGTCAGCGTTATCTCCTACTCCGTCCCCATCTGTATCAACGGATTCTTCAGGATCCTTGGGGAATGCATCTTCCTTGTCGGGAACTCCATCTCCATCCTCATCAAATGCAGAGTAAGAGGTTTCACAGAGGAGCAACATCAATTCAAGTTCTTCTTTATCGATAAATTCATCATCGTTGGCATTTACGTCTTCAAACTCAAAATTGTTAATCCATTCATGGGATTCCAATGAATCAAGAGTTACAGCGTCCCTACCTTGGCCAAATCCATCAAACACGGCCAGTAATTCTACGTCACATGTGCACCTATACTGAAGGTACTCGCCGTATTCAATCTCTTCATCTCCATTCAAATCCATGGACAATCGGGATTCTTCCGATGCATCAATACTGTCACGTTCTCCACCTTCTAGAGCTCCAGATTTATCTTTGTCAAGTTGCTTGTAGTTGATTCCAGCTGTTTCGATAC
>CAXAHZ010000186.1:0-3355 GCA_963968875.1 uncultured euryarchaeote | reverse complement strand
ACGATGAATTTGACCAATGGGTGCGGCCAGAAGAGATGACCGGCTCCTCTTGAGTGAAGAGGTTCTTCTTGCCCCACATACCCTTGGATAATATCAAATTGTTTTTTTATTCAAAAAAAGATTCTTATGGGGGGGGGTTGACCAAACAACATGAACCGCCGTACATCCCAGAACCAGCGCAAAGTTCGAATCCCTAATCTCATCCGTCGCCGTCCCAAGAAGGAAAAGGTGGAAGAGCCTGTCGTAGAAGAGACATACCAATCTTGCCAAACCACTGGATGCGGCTGTGGAAATTGAGGCTTGCAGCGGGTTAGATCTCCCAATTCACCTGCCAACCTCTAATCAAAAATGAGATGACAAGTATTGGGATTCCAATTGCCCAAATCCCACACGGGATGTAAATCCACATCCCACAACCAAATTCAGTACAATTTGGACCTTCATTTACTGCCAGTGCTACGAAGGAAACCGCCCCTAATGCAATGACTGCAAGACCTGTTTTTATTCCCGCACTCATGAAATTTTGTAATCGGTGGAGTAAAGATGGCTCATAGATTTCCCCGCCCTCGTATGAAAAGTTCTCCCCACATAGAGGACAATCAAACAATCCAACAACTCCATCTTCCAATTCAATATCCTCTTCGCAATAGGGACATTGAATCACGACCATGCAGTGGCTACAACCTTACTGAGCATAAGTGTTGACTGTGTCAAGAATTTCATTCCAATCGTTTAACCTAATTCAGAAGAGTGTATCCGAACACTCAAGACCGTACGAGGAATGTGGAGATCATGTCGGAACCGATCATTGATGCTGACATTAGGAAGGCACGAACCCTTCCATCACGTTTTTACACGCAACCTTCCGATTTTGAGCGGCTCAAAGGCGTGTTTGAAAGTTGGCAATTTGCGGCTCATACCTCTGAACTTAAGACAAACACCATGCTGCCACTTGACCATCTTGAAGCCATCAGTGGGGAGTCGCTCTTACTTTTACGAGAACAAGAAACCCGTTGTCTTTCCAATGTTTGTACGCATCGGGGAATGCGCTTAGCGCTTGAACCGTGCAGCAAGAAAACGCTGCAATGCCGCTATCATGGCCGAACCTTCAATCTTGACGGCACTCTACGGCACATGCCAGAGTTTGAACAGGCTATTGGATTTCCTAGCGAATCCGACAACCTTCCTCAGTTTCCACTTAAACAGTGGATGGGAATGTACTTCACCGCTCAAGAAGAAGTCCCAGATTTGCCGTGGGCCATGCTCAATGAACGATTGGGGTTCTTGAATTGTGAATCCTTCACCTACGATGCAGCTAGGGACCGAAATCACACTGTTGATGCCAACTGGTTGCTCTATGTAGACAATTACCTCGAGGGTTTTCACATACCTTATGTTCACCCTGAACTGAACCAATCGCTCGATTACTCTGGTTATTTAACCGAAACTTTTGATGGCGGAGTCCTCCAAATCGGCAAAGCCATGGATGGAGATGTCAAGTTCGAGTTACCCGCAGGTCATCCCGATGAAGGTCAAGACATTGCAGCCTACTATCTGTGGTTGTTCCCAAACATGATGTTCAATTTCTATCCTTGGGGCCTGTCTGTAAACGTGGTAATACCGGTAACGCACAAGCAATCAAGAATCTTTTACAGGGGCTATGTGAGCGATGCAGAGCTTGCCAGTCAGGGCGCTGGCTCGCTGCTTGATACCGTTGAGCATCAAGACCAGTGGGTCATCGAAGAAGTGCAGAGAGGAATGGCATCAAGCGCCTATGACCGAGGTCGTTATTCCCCAAACCGAGAGCAGGGTGTGCATCATTTTCACCGAATGATCAGTCTATTTCAGTCCAAATTGTAGAGCCATGGCAGCGTCTGTATCGACCCACTGAATCCCCTCTGCAGCATAGACAATTCAAAGCTGGACATATACTACCTGAACTCCGAAGAATAAGATAGAAATGTTTCACCCCTGAATTGGTGTCATGGCGAAGGCGCTTTCCGATAGATTACCGGCCTCATATTCTCTTGACTATGATTTTAAAGCGCAGGAATTATGGAAAGTCATCAGTTCCCCAGAGCACCTCAATTTATTTCATCCATTTTGCAAATCTAATGAAGTGATTAACTGGGGCGTCGATCATTCGGATCGCCTCATATATCTAAACGGAAGAAACTACATCCGTAATTTCCAAACATGGGAGGATGGAATCGGGTATACTCTCTTGATAGGTAGTGAAGACGGCCCTCTTTCCTATGTGGTTTGGGAATTAAAGCCAAAGCCAGAAGGTAAATCCGAGTTGACGATTACAGTGTATCCATATATCTTGGCTAAGTTGCCAAATGCTGTAGCCTACTTACCTCACAAGGTTTGGATTGAGCCGCGACTTAGACGCTATCTCAAATCTGTATTGTTGGGATTAAAATATTATTTAGAAACTGGGAAAAACGTACCTGAAAATAATTTTGGAAAACACCCTTGGTTTTCTTAATTTATTCTTCTCCCATGTTCGTTGCTAGAAATCTAACCAATTAGATTTGTCTCCAACTTTAGCAACAACCGACACATCATTTCCATGAAATCACGAGGGTTCTCCCAAACCCTCAAGACATTATGGAGGAGTGCAATGGGTTAGCTAAATTGGCTATTAGATACTATAATTCAAAATAATAAATTTAGAAAACCAAATATATATTGACGTATACAATTACATTATGGGTGAACCTCTGGAAGGACTTGAACCATTCTTAATTTCTATTTCCGAAACAGTTTCGAGGGAAATTGCGAAATGGTGTTCGGAGAATGCATTCATCAATGAAGACACCATAAATGGTATCAATTTCATGAAATATAATGTTGATACTTATCCTGGGAAAAACCCTGCCGCTCGGATAACAAAGGATTGTCAAGAACATGTTCTAAAAAAATTCAATCATACATATAATCATGTAACGGTTGAAGAAACAGTAGACGCAGGACTTCATGAACAAAATCAAGCATTTGATTTCTATATCCCTAAAGAAAGAACTGCTATTGAAGTATGTTGCTCAGTACTTGAAAATGAGATTGAAAAAGACTTACTCAAAGCAGCGATGGATAAACGTGTGGTTCGTCTGATTATAGTAGGTACAAATAAGAAATATAAGAAAACAAAATATAATGCTGAAAAAACATGGAACCAACCGGGTAGGAAAGCCTTAAGAAAATATCTTGAAGCCAATAAAGTGATGACTAACTTGTTTATTTTCGATTCCAATGGAGTAAAAATGATTTGATTTCATTCTACAGATTGAGGGATTATTGGGCATTTCTTAGGGTAGCGTCTGTATCGACCGACTGAATCCCCTTTGTATCA
>CAXAHZ010000185.1:0-3405 GCA_963968875.1 uncultured euryarchaeote | reverse complement strand
TATTGGAACAATCAGGGAGGTTATTCGTTCCGTATGCGCGAACAAAGGCTTGGTAGAGGAAAGCAGCCTCATTGCTCGTCCTACCTGACGTATAAAAAGCGGTTCTGTTGGGGTCCGAAATTGACTTCAAGGCACCACCAATTCGTTCAAAGGCATCATCCCATGAAATTTCAGCGTAATGGGTAGAGCCTTCTTCAAGTATGACTGGATGGGAAATCCTGCCTTTGCGATTTAACTCATAATCGCTTAACGATGATAATTCAGCGACTGAGTGCTTTGAGAAAAAATGAGGAGTTACATGGGCTTTCATTGATTCATCTGCAACGGCTTTAGCCCCGTTTTCACAGAATTCAAACGAGGTCCTATGCTCTGGGTCCGGCCATGCGCATCCTGGACAATCGAACCCTTCTTGTTGGTTTACGGTTGTCAAATTTTTTATTGTTTTAGTCATCCCCATCTTTGTCAAACCGTGTTTCACGGATGATAATACAGCAGTGACCCCTGCTGCCTTGATTTTAGGTTTTTTAAGTTTGAGGGCCTTCTTGTCATGCGGCGTTCGAGCTGAAACATTACGGTCCATCTGTTAACCCCAAGGGGCCCTACTGGCATCCCTTCTCAATCCTTTGTATCAAATCGACCTTGGAACGGTCCAATTATGATTGATTTACCATCACGGACGAATGAGATCAGTGTCAATTCTGCTTTCCTAGCCGTACGGGCAGCAAGTGATGATACAGCGCCGACTGATACGATCACTGGTATGTTTGCAAAGGCTGCCTTGGAAACAATATCCCATCCACATCGCCCAGATAGAAACAATGCTCTTATGGGGACTTTAGGAGTAGAAGCAAGTGCATGCCCAATGACCTTGTCAACAGCATTATGGCGACCTATATCTTCCATTACAGTAAATGAGTTATCATCCATTAATACGCCTGAGCCGTGAACGCCACCGGTTTTCAAAAACTCTTCTTGCTTGGATTTCATTTCATCCAATTTCAACATAAGTTCATCCATTTGATATGGTTTATTTGAACTTGAAACTCTCGGTGTTGAATCAACAAGAGCTTGTAAATTATCTTGGTCACAGGCCCCACATGAGCTCACCACCAAGTCACTTCGTTTCCTCTTCACTTCTATGCCGACCTTGTCAACGTTAACGGTAATTCCACTGAGATCCTTGAGAACTCGAATATCATGTAGCAGCGAGGAAAGATTGACCTGATATTCTGTAAATAAGTGTCCGATGAGGAGGTAGTCAAGGTCGGTCTGCGACGCTAAAAGAGACGTGACGTTCTGACCGTTAACCGATAAATGAACTAAGGATTCATCCCCGAGGTGTTCATTCAATGGCAATATTTTCCCATTTTCCCATCGTTGAACGAGTGTCGTAGATCTATTTTCCAAAATCATTCACCATCGTTATCGGACAAATCCACGTCAAAAAATTCAAACTGAAGGGCTACTAATTCTGCGCTTGTTGTTGCAGACGCATAAGCATCCAATGGCTCTTGGTTGAGTTCAAAAAAACGCTTCCCCCATCTGAATGCACCAAGGACCTCCTTTGCCTGCTCTTTACGACCAATGAGGTACAATACAGTAGCAAGGGCTTCAGCGGTAGTCAACCTCCCTGGTTTACCCCAATTGACCGGATTAGCGGCCAAAAGCAACGGCAGCATGCGAGGTTGTAACCTTGTTTTCTTCATGACTTGTTCCACACTTGATTCAATATGCGCCCAACTGCAATCTAGCCCTACGATTGAACCGTGTTGTTCTAGCAAAACATCATGGTCTTCTGGGCCAAATACCTTACCGCATAGAGGCTCAAGAATAATGCCTCTTCGGGGTAAGGTTCGGAGGTTTTTATGAAGTTTCAAATCCCCTCGTTTACCGGCCAGTACGGCCGTATTTTTCTTGGGGTCATCTTGCGCAAGCCAAACGGCGTGAACAGAGATATCGCTCATTTAAATCACCTAATGTTGTTGAAGTAATCGCCAAAGGTCATCCCTCGCGATGGACCTGAATCCAAACGTGTTGTTTCAGACGGTGTATGGTCAACCATCAATGAAATATTGAGAATACGCTCAAATTTACGAATTACAGAGTCGGTTGGCTGTTTGCCTGATTCAGCCGCCTTGATGACATTGACAGTTTCCGCCATTTTTTTCCCCAACTGTTGATGAGAAAGATTGAGTTTTTTCCTTGCAGAGGTGATTCTTTTCGCAAAATCATGAGCTAATTCTTTTTCCCCACGTCCCATCAAATCGGTTTTCCTACGGGGCGATGCAGTCCTCGGACTTGTCGCCATGGAGCGAGCCTTAGCTAGGCCGGGGGCTACTTCCTTTGGGAGTAAATTCATTTTGTCGATGCAACGCGAGCATGCAGTAACCTCTGTTTTGCCCGTACGGACGCGTTGGACGCTTACCTTCATTGCCCCGCAAAGTTCGCAATCACCCATCGTAATCCTTCCTCGTGTAACTACCGCCGGCGACATCCTTTGAACCCTTTGACATGTATGATTTCGCAAAATACAATCGCTGAGTTCATACAGTGTGGGCATTTGGATAACTTGAGTAACATGGGTACTGATGTTGATAGAAGTAAACAAGGAATGCCTAATTCTTCAGAGGATGACATCCGCGAACTGGAAGAGGCTTATACGAAGTTACGGGATGAATCGCAACAATTAATCAACGAACGAACCTCCCTCGAAGCAGAAGTACGTACCTTGAGAAAGAAAGTTGAGCGTTTGGATGAAAATGTTAACCTTCTGAAAATGCCACCACATATTATTGGTCATCTTCAAGATGTTTTGGATCATGAACGTGCCATCGTTCGCTCATCAAATGGAACAGTATTCCAAGTTTCTCTCAACCAACGTTTGGACCCTGACAAACTCAAACCCGGAACACGTGTGGCTCTGAACCAGGACAGTCTTTCGGTGATTGAAGTCCTCCATGAGGCATGGGACCCGATGGTCAGTGGAGCTGAGATGGTTGACAAACCCGAGATAACCTATGAAGAAGTTGCAGGACTTTCGGATCAAGTTGAGTCTGTTAGGGAGGCCATAGAATTGCCACTCGTGAAGCCTGAATTGTTTGAAAAAGTTGGAATTACCCCTCCAAAGGGAGTCTTGCTTGTTGGTCCACCGGGATGTGGAAAAACATTACTGGCTAAAGCGGTTGCCAATCATACCGATGCAACATTCATCCGAATGGTTGGGAGTGAACTCGCTCAAAAGTACATCGGTGAAGGAGGTCGAATGGTGCGTGAACTGTTTTCCCTTGCGAAAGAAAAAGCTCCTAGCATTATATTCCTGGATGAAATTGATGCAATTGGTGCAAAGCGTTTGGATGGCTCCACAAGCGGGGACCGAGAAGTTCAGCGTACGCTTATGCAGCTCCT
>CAXAHZ010000184.1:0-3409 GCA_963968875.1 uncultured euryarchaeote | reverse complement strand
TCTTAGGTGGTCTTATGTCAACAAGTAAAGGATGGATATTACTCACAAATGACGATGGCATAGAAGCCGAAGGTTTTCGCCTTCTGGTCAAAGCATTGCATAAAGAGGGCCACAAAATTGCCGTTCTCGCCCCAAGTACCAATCACTCTGCAGCAGGCATGCGAATCAACCTCATGAAGCCAATGGGGTTACGTGAGCGTTCGGATTTGCTTTCCGAATGGGACTTGGATCCAAAACATTCTCCGATTCATTTGTTTGAACTGGATGGCACACCTTGTGATACCGTCATCGTGGCTATGGATGGGGGGCTGCAGCATCTCATCCCAAACATTCAGCCGCAACTTGTTGTTTCTGGAGTCAACCTTGGTCCGAACCTTTCGCAGGATTCGTATCACAGCGGAACGATGGGGGCCGCTCGCGAGGCTGGTCTTTACGGGATGCCAGCTATCGCATCCTCGTTCACATCATTTGATCCAGCGGGAATGGACAAAGCGATTGAAGCAACGGTTCAGTTGGTTGAACGGGCGATGAATGTACTTCCTCTTGTTGCTGCCAATGCAGGTCGTCCACACGACGCTATGGATACGAATTACTTCACGTCTTGGCCCCGGCCCGGCAACGACGACGGATGGCTTGAAGATCCCAATTCAGCCCTTCTTGAAGCCTTTAAAAATGGAGATTTGATGCTAAACCTGAATGTCCCCCCAACATGGAATGGAACCTGGGCATGCACACGCTTAGGCGTTCGTTGGTACCGTAATGCAGTTCGATTTGATGGTACAGGTGATACTGAAATTGCAACATTCACGATCGGTGCTGCATCGGTTGATCACAGCCAGGTTCTCTATGGGGATTGCGACGCTGTTGAAGAGGATAAGGCCAGTCTGTCCTGCCTCGCAGTTTGGCCTCAAAGTCATCCTTTTGCGATGGACGAAGATCTGCTCGCAAGTGTCTTGATTCATTCTAAAGACGGTTGGCCAAACTGGTTGATTACAGATTGAGTTCAACGCCTTCATCCAGAAGGAAGTGTACGATGCCAATTGCCATATGACCTTGCAACCAATTTTGACCGAGAGAACGTCGTTGAATTCCATCCAAAAGTTCATCCTCAAGCGGTTGGTCGTCACTGAGAACAAAACCAAGGTCAACTTCAACCTCCTTGCTTTGCGAGGGGAGTGTTGCGTGTTCATTCCAAAGTCGAGGTGCGTCTGCATCAAGTGCTACAACTGGAATGTCTCCCCATTGGGATAGGGTTGTCTGTAGGTTCCCTCCACTGTGCTCAATTCCTCGTGAGACGGTCTGCCATTGCCCGATCGGTGGCAGCGGTTTACCGATAACCTTCCCGATTTGTCCTGCTATAGAACGTTCTTCTGCATGGACTCCTACGAGTTCACTTCCATCAAACCTTATTCTTCTAGGGGGACCAGGTCCTCCGCCGAGATGAAGAATGATTTCGGTATCCTTGCGAAGTCCATGACTGGTTAGAAGGGCCGCCATCAGGGCTCGTACCAATACGTCCATTCGCCCAGCTCCTCCTGCGAGGTCATTGAGCGGTAACTTGCCTTTTGACATTGCACGGTGGCCTACTATCGCAAACCTTCTCACGTTTATTCCTCCGGACCACGTTCAATAAGCGTCATGATCGCATCGTGGAGGTCAGCAGAGGAATTCAATATGAAGTGGGCACCTAGTGAATCTACCAAGTAACCACGAGGCTTGGTCGGGTCGTTGAGGTCTTCCAATCGATTAGCAACTACCGCCGTCATTTCAGAAGCCTCAATTTGAGCCACTGCTCTGTAAATCAAATCTTTCTGTTTGATGCCGGATTCAAGTTTGAATCCGATTCTTACACTGCCTTTGCAATCATCTTTTAATTCTTTTATGTGCTTTGGACTTTCAACCAAATCCAGTGATAAGGTCCCTTGTTGGCTGGCGATTTTACCTTCCGCTGGGGTTCCTACAACATAATCCAAAACTGCAGCAGCATGGACCCAGGCATCGATTCCATCTTTGGACAAGGCCTTGCATTCCTTCAACATGTGAGCTGGTTCTGGAGCGGATATGACCAATGGGAGCCAAGTTGGAGGTTGAGTTGTCGTTGTTCCGGCTACACATGTGACATCATGTCCGTGTCGGTGCAAGTGCTCCGCAAGTCTCCAACCGGTCTTACCCGAACTCGTATTTTGGACATGGCGAATGTCATCGATGGGCGAAGATGTCGCTCCAAGCGTGATCACAACCGAGCGACGGTTTTTCTTTTTGCTGTTGATGAGATGGCAAAGATGTGCGCATACGGTATTTGCATCGGGAGTTTTCTGCTTTCCTTCTTCGTGAGGGCCCCAATGAATAACAATTCCTTGTTTTCTAAGTTCTTGAACAATATCTTCGGTAACAATATCGCTAGCAAGGTCTTGATGCATGCTCGGAACCATCATGATCGGAGTTCCTCTGCTGCGCGCAACCGAGAGTGCCATCATCAACGGGCCGTGTTGCAGTCCATGGAGGTGGCTTGCCATTACATCTCGTGTGGCTGGAGCGACCAGAACTGCATCTGCTAAATCCAATGCAGTGAGGTCACCATCCCAGTCGGTAATGACATCTGCTTGGGATGCCCATCGCACTGCAAGAGGCGTAATGATCCGCTGAGAGGACGGTGTCATGATCACGGTGAGTTGAGCTCCATGTCTGCGAAGTTCACGTGCAAGTTTCACAGTTTCAACGGCGGCTATTCCCCCGGTCACCCCAAGTACGATTCGGGCGCCATCCAGCGAATTTCCCGACAGTTCAACGTCGGTGTCACGGGTCACCATGACGATGCCAGGTACCGGTGCATCATGACACCTTCGCCTCGTTTCTATGTTCAGGGTGGTCCACATGTTTGAAGAAGGACCCACCCGAGGGGTTGTTATGAGCAACACTCGGGCGGATGATTTCGTTTTGGCAGGCTCTGCTCCATCGGCGTCTACAGCACGAGATCCGATTGCACACATTCATCGGGGTACATCGTTCATCGTCCTTGTTGATTCAGGTATCGTCGTCTATCTTACGGCGTCCATATTGCAATCGCTTTCATTTATCTCAGATTCGAACTCAACAATTCTCATCATCGCTATGGCCATATTGGGACTCAGCATCTATTCGGCTTACCGTCAGCGCAAACAGTGGGCTTATTGGCCAGCAGTTGGGATATTGGCCCTTGCGAGCCTCATGTTTTCCTTCCTCGCCTTTTTGAATTTACTTTCTGTATTACTTGGAGGCAGTATTGGTGGCCTGTTCTTTGTGTTCCTAATGGGTTGGGCAGGATACGGTTCAGGACGACGTGCTTTGTTTCATTGGCATCCTGTCTATCGGGCAGGATACGGAAATAATTCCTATAATCCGTTAACCGACTTAGAAGACGGTGAGATGC
>CAXAHZ010000183.1:0-3420 GCA_963968875.1 uncultured euryarchaeote | reverse complement strand
GAAGAAGCCCCGCCCGAAGACATGAAGAAATTTTGAGGTGAAGAAAAATGTGGGAACATCGTAGCGTATCAAACAAAACATTCGTAGAAACAAACCGCGTCCTCCCGAGCGAGACATATGTCAAACTCATGGATGAAGTTGAGGCCGTGGTAGCAAAAGCAGAAGTCACCAAGTTCGACGACGTCACATTCATGACGTACATTCCGCGAAAAGGCCCTTGGGAAGAAATACCCCCGTCCGATCATTCACTTGCTGATGCACGGACCCGATACATCGGACCGGCTACAGCGAAACTCCTCAACACGAATCTGGTACTCGGCTCTTCGTGGATTGATTCTGATCGATTCAAATTTGAACGAAGAATTGAGAACATTTCCGATTATCTCAAACAAAAAACAGTCATCAATGCCAACATGTGGACTCCAAAACAACTCTTTACCACGCAGACATTCTTTTTCTGCTCAACAGGCGATGAAGACCGAATGGGTGGCGCCATCCTGGAAGGCGACGTTGTCGGCGATAAGCACATGCTTTTGGGAGTTCCTGAAGGTAAGGAATTTGCAGAATGGGAAGCCATTCTTTGGGGGCTTGGACACCGTGGCGTAGTCCCTGGTTCCGACCCACTTGACCGCGTATACTACCCGTCGTTGATGCACAGAAACGTATCGTTCAACAACCGTTTGGGTTGGATTCGTTACTCCCCTGCTGGATTTGGAAAGGATGCCTCTGGATATCTCATGACCCGGCCCAACACATGGATTTGGCCCGCTGTTAACGGAAACCGAGAACAAGCAACAGCATTCAACCTCCTCGTTAATCTCCCCGACCGCCGCTCTTCTTTTGGAGAAGAAGGTATTTCAGACGTGTACATGACGACTGGAAAAACATCCCTCTACACCATGATGGGAATGATGCAATCTTCAACCGTTCGCCAAGCCTTTGGCGCAGGTTCAGAAATGGTTCCATTGGAATTCCACTGCATCGAGCCTGGGCTTGATGAATGGATTGGCAATTCAAGTGACGAAGACAAATACAGCCGTCTCTTCGAGGTATGTGCTACAATCGGATACGTTCTCACCGACCCCTTGGTTGGGACTCTAGGTGGGGCATCAAAGCGCCGCCGCTTGCTCATGTATCCAAGCGATCAAGGGAATTTGTTGACCTGTGCTAACGCAAGCCAAGTTGCAGACCATGCACTCAAATCAAATTACGGCGCAACCGTCTTCACAAAACTTGACCAAGCGGATTTCATGAACCGTGTTACTCGCCGGTTCAAGGCCTATGCAGACCTAGTTGCAGCATCCGATGTGGCCAAAGGTTCTCGTTGGATCAGTCAAGCAGACATCGATGGCGAAAAGGTGATTGGACCAAACGTTCACTCCATCCTATCCGTTCGTGGATATGACATCCTCAACATGCAGGAATACCTGGATACATTTAACGATGTTTCAGCAGCACCAGAGCGTCTCATGCGCCGCATCATTCAGTCGGTCGCAACCAACGCTTTGAAGACCGTTTACCCCGTTGATTTGCTCGGCGAATCCGCAGGACCGGCACCGTTTGAGCATATTTTCAACTCCTCCGACGACAATCCTTTGGTTTACTACACCGATGTTCGTTTCTTGGTTCCAACATCCATTGACAAACTCCGATTCCAAACTGCTTCACGCGGAGCGGACCGAGGTCGGATGCGAGAGGCCTATTCCTCCTTAACCAACGCTGACCCGATGACGACCCTTTCAATCCAAGATCTCTGCCTTCCGTTCCTTGCCGACCTTGGCGAGGAATCCTGGCAAACTGGAACCGGTCTTAATGAGAATGAAATCATTGTTGAAGTGACCATGGCCGTCAACCCAGCCCGTGTTTGGCGAGCATTCCTCGACCCAACCACAAGTGAAGTTTTCGACATGCCAAAGGGCGATAAAGGAACTGCTGCACAACTTTGGGGCGATGTATTCATGACCAACGATGTCCTTCACGACAAGATGATCAAAGACGGCAACGAGCATTATCTCAAATTACTCAAACTAGCCTACCACTGGTCAAACAATGAATCTCAAAAGGCACATAAACTTGGCAAGCATGCTAAGAAAGCAGCTTCAAAGAAAGCCCCTGCAAAGAAGAAGTGAATCTCTAAGCAGTAAAGGGTTCAAAAAGTTGAGCCTCTAGGCTTGCTTTGATGGCTCAAGCGAACAATGACGGAAGCGGACGTGCTCCGGTTACGATTGTACGCCCAACCACAACCATAACCAGTGGAGTTGGAGTTACTCAAAAACTCGTTACCGCAGCGGTTGCCTTTGGTGATTTGATGCGGGGCACATTCGGCCCCCAAGGCCTGGACAAAATGCTCTTCAAGACCAACGGCATGACAGCAGTAACAAATGACGGAGCAAAAATCGTCTCAGAGTTACTGGTTAAGCATCCTGCAGCGAAAGCATTCGTCCAACTTGCTGAAGCACAGGAGCAGGCATGCGGAGACGGTGTAACCGGCTGCATGATTTTCGCCAGTGAATTGATGCGGGAAGCTGGGCGCCTCCTGGAGCGAGGACTTCACCCCCTTATTTTGACTGAAGGCTATCAAAAGGCCATCCAAGCTACGCGCAATTCTCTTGAAAACAGTTCAGAAGCATGGGATGCATCCCGTCATCAATTGATACAAGTTGCAAAAACTGCAATGAACGGAACCGCTGCAGATATTGATGGGCCGTTCCTCGCCGAATTGGTCGTTGATGGGCTGCAAACGGTATCCGGTACAGAAGATGCACCAAATCACGAAGACATCCGAATGTCAAAGCGAACACAAGGGAATTTACTGGACTCGCGACTTGTAGATGGGATCATTGTGGATACTGCGCTAATCCTTGACCGACTCCCCCGGAGGCTTGAGAATGGCACCTTGATTGCCCTCACATGCCCCCTCGACCACGAATCATCATCAAGGGAATCAAACATTGAAGTTGAGACTGCCGATCAGTGGATGGCATTTGTTGATGCTAAGGATGCGATACTGGAGAAGAAAGTCCAACAAGTTCTCGATACAGGTGCAACTGCGGTATTTTCTGCTGAAACAATTGAAGCCAGTATCTTTCATGCTCTAACCGACGCAGGTTGTTTTGTCCTCGGTGGTCTTGAACGCGCAGGTATTGAAGACATTGCGAAGGCCTCTGGAGCAACGATGTGTGACCATCTTGACGACCTATCATCCTCCGTTCTTGGTTCATTTGAACAACTCTCCGTTGAAACAAGTGAAGGCATGGATGGGAGGCGAGAGCGACTATGCTTACGGTTTGGGTCGTCTGCTGGCCTCTGCACCATCGATGTTGGAGGCGGCGATGGCGTTGCTTCTGAGGAAGCGATTCGCGGTCTATATGATGCCCTTCGGTCAACTTCTCAAGTGATGAAAACACATCGGTTAACCCG
>CAXAHZ010000182.1:0-3434 GCA_963968875.1 uncultured euryarchaeote | reverse complement strand
TCTGCAACGGGCGGCCAAGGTGTCGTAAATCTCGCTCTATCCCCACAATCAGGTCCAGTTGGAGCAGTGGGTACGACAATGAGCGAAATTTTTGCAAATTTCAGCATCGCAGCAACCTTGGACTCCGATCAGGGAATCTATGGCTATCCGAACTTGGATTTGAACCCCGCATGCTCGGGAGGTACATTCTGTCGTGCTCAACCGACCGAGACGAACAGTGACTGGAGCACACCATGGTCTTCTACAGGGAATACATTGGAAGGCTGGGGCATCCGATCCTTCCAATTTACCCCCGGTGGTGCATCTCCTGCTCCGTTGACCCTTCGTGTTACTGCCGATGTACCTCAGTTTGATGGTGTCGTCGTCTCTAAAGCAACCTCAGATGGACTTTGGAGTGTTACAGATCTTAATTTCAACAATAAAGTTGCAACAGGCCTTGTACCCGGTTTCGGAAACCTAACAGATGAAGTTTGGGTGATTACTTGGTACGAAAGCACGATTGCAGATTGCGACTACACCTCATGCGGTCCCTCTTACCCTACAGGAACGGTAGATGTTGAAGCTGCAAGAATCACTTCTCCTGCAACCCTCTCCTTGAACACAACCACGCTTAGTGATCGTGATGGGGATGGAATTGATGATACCGTGGAAATTGGTTATGGTGTCTTGTCCAATGCCTTCTTTGAAGACTTGGATGTTGAAATCACAGTTCGAGACGGCTCGGGAATCGTTGTAGATTCCTTGACCGACCGGATTGCAGCGGGGGGAGGCACTGTTGTAGATAGCAGCATTTACTTTACCGCCCCATTGAACGATGCTTACTCCTTTTCCATGGTCATGAAAGACATGCTTGGCTCTGTTGTCGACACACTCCAGACATCTCCATCGTCTCTTAACAACATGCAACCTGTTGCTAATGGCTCGCTGTCCCTTACCGAGGTACAAACTTGGGAGAACGTAAATTTCGTTGGAGATGGTTTTGATGCATGGGGGCTTTCACTGAACAACAATACCTTGCCCTACCTTGATGCTCCGACCGCCTATGCTTGGAACTTTGGAGATTCCAGTACTTCAAACCTAAAATCTCCTTTACGCTCATACGCTTCAGTCGGTGTGTTCAATGCCACCCTTAGCGTGATGGATAGAGGCGGTTCTTGGTCAGAAACGGACACCCATCAAGTTAACGTCACCGACACAACCGGGCCAGTACCGATCATAACAGTCAACAACATCGTCATAGATGAGGAAATCAGTTTGTTGACAAATCAACGAATTCTATTCTCTGCAGGGCGTACAACAGACAACGTTCCATTGACCTCATTGGATTTCCATTGGGACTGGGGAGATGGGACTGCTGACTCTGGATTGGGCGCTTACTCTCAACAGCATGAATGGGGAGACATTGTCGGCGAAAATGTGACTTACACTCTGGTGTTAACGGTTTCCGATGGAATCAACAACGGTACGAAGACGATCAATGTGACCATCAACAATCGCCTTCCAATTCAGATTTTTGCTGAAAACATGACAACAATGACCTACACAAATCTGGTTCTTCCCGATGTATTCATCGACGATGATGGGATAATCGAAACCTACGATTGGTCCTTCACCGATGGTGTCCGCATGGCTGCAGGTGTACCTGCACGAGGAGATGACTATTCCACTGTGTCAAGCAGCAGTTCGAATCCGATCGTTGCCTGGGATACTTCCGGGAACAAAACCATCATGCTCACCGTAACGGATGATGATGGAAGCGAGATGACAGCAATGTTGAACGTGATGGTACTCAATCAACTACCAGTGGCGTCTTTTGATGTCATCACCTCCTCTACTTCCGGCTCCCAATCCATTGATTTCAGGGAGCAGGATGGTGAGGTTGACGAACCTTACACCTTTGACGGTAGAGACAGTTCCGACCCGGATGGGACCGTTGGAGATTCAACCGACCTCGTCTACAACTGGACATTCTCGGACGGAACTTTCGGTGAGCGGCCACAGGTTACACACACCTTTACCGAGCCAGGTATTCACACCGTCACCCTTGTCGTCATCGACGAGCTCGGAGAAAGCAGTTTCCCACGAACCATGACCGTCCGGATTATCAATCCAGTTCCAATTATTCAAGTTCGGATTTTGGATGGCTGGCTTGATGACCAGAAAATCACTTCCTCTACTTCATTCCCAGAAGGGAGTGTGCCTGATGGTTGGTCCCACACGTTCAATGAAGACAATGAAGTTGTAACTGCGCCCGGGGACATGCTCTATTTTGACTCGTCAGGCACTCGTGACGGGGATCGTCGTTTTGAAGGACGGTATGTGCCTTTCGAGGCCTCTTCTCCGGACTGGAATGGATTGGTTCAGTACACTTGGGACTTTGGAGATGCTACGCCATTGGAGCATGATGCAAGTCCATGGCATGCGTATGTCCTGCCAGGCACCTATCATGTTACGCTCACCGTTCGAGATGCATTTGGAACAGGCGATGTTACAAGAATGTCATTCACCGTTGTGGTCAACAATCCTCCGGAAGTGTACGAATTGTATCTCCCTGAAGAGATCATTGTCGGGGATTCGTACAGTTTCAATGCCAACATTTCTGAAGTAGGAGAGGATTTGGACTTCGAGATTTACAGGGATTTGGATGTTGAAGACGGTTCAATTTACGAACGAGACGAACGCATCCTCACTGAATATACCGTTCGTTGGGATTTTGATTTGGATAATGATGAAAACGAAAACGGTAATTCCGGTGATGATTGGGTTGAACCCACTGCAGGATATGAGGTCCGTGCAAGCCACGCATACGCCCTGACCGGGTATTATTCGCTGAAGGTAGAGGTTTGTGATGGCTTGGGCCAATGTGTATCAATGTCTGAAGAGATTGAAGTTGTCCCTGAGCCAGATGGTCCGCCATCACTTTCTGATTTTACTGCCGATGAATGGAAGTCATGGGTTGCAGATGCTGGTTCGGAATTAGCCACATTCATCGGCCTCATCGCCGTTGCCCTCATCCTTGGGTGGTTGGTTATGCGAGAGCCGAGTTCACTCGAAGAAGAAGCAAAAGAGGCTGCAGAGACTTATTCTGATGTGGAATTGGTTGAATCGCAAGGCGGTCTTTTAGGAATGGACCATCACTTGCCGCCCCCGGCACCCAAAATTCTGTCTAAGGATGAACGGCGTAGCGATGACAGCGGTTACATTCGGCCACTACGGCGACGTTGAGCCGGCATAATCTAAAGCCTTCAATGACCAAAGGAGAACGGTGAAGCAATGCGATTGAGCACTTTTCTTGTTTCATTGCTTCTCCTATTCCCTCTTCTTTCAGTTGGGCCTTCGTTCCAAATAGAGGCTCGGGCTCTAGGTGACTGTACAGGCGACATTCAGCCAATCGTCTGGAATGAAAGCCTTGCGAGGCACGCCCTTGTCCCTCA
>CAXAHZ010000181.1:0-3495 GCA_963968875.1 uncultured euryarchaeote | reverse complement strand
TGTTCCTTGTTTGAATTAGAAGTTCTTGTGTCGCATAATGCCAAAAGGTGCCTCAAAGTTGATAACCGGACCGTGTCAGAAGAGATTACTTTGAGGTCGTGGGGACCGTTCAACTTCGGTTGACAGAGTGGGAGTGGGAACCAATGTCACAATTGAAAATACGGATAGAAACCGAGGAATATATTTACGAAGAATACGTCGAAGCTTGAACGGTTCAAGCCTGCTTGACCCAGCGACGAGGATATACCTCGGTGTCCATAAGAACCATGCTTGGTCGTGCAACTTCCCCGTTTTCCATTGCAATGATCTCATCGCTTGCAACGGTGAGTTTGACAAAACCAACGGCTTCGCCTTTCAACGAAGTAATGAACATGTCCTCGCCAACAGGCATTCCTGCAGGTAAACTAACGATTCCAGGGCGAAGAAGCGGCGCTCCAAACGATAGAGCAGCAACAGCACTGTCTTTGACCACACATCGTGGTAATTCAACCAACAATTTTTCAATTGGGTGGACAATTCGCATCAAGGCACTCGCATCTCCACATTCTTTCCATAGCCAAACGGCGTCGGCCACAGTATCCATGGTGACACAATCATCAAGGGAAAACATCCCTGATTGTTCTCGGCGAAGTTCCTTGAGTTCCACGGCTTGATTGAGCATGAGACCCATGTCTCGAGCCATGGTTCGGATGTAGGTCCCTGCCTCACATGTAATTCTCGCTACCATGTCTTTTTCATTCATATCGAGTCGTTCAAATACGAAGATCTTCCGGGTACGAACTTGGACTTTAACGGCGGAGATTTCAGGCGGTACGTTGTATATTCTTCCTGTCATACGAGCCATAATTTCATCCAGTTCACCCTCGGTTGGTGTTGTTTTGAATCGGAACACTGCGATGTATGATTTACGATGCTTCAGAACTTTGTTGGTGATTTTCATGCATCGCCCAGCCATTAGAGGAAGAACTCCAGTGGCAAAGGGGTCCAAGGTTCCACCGTGGCCAAGGCGATCTAAACCAAAGAGGTCACGAGCCCAAGCGGCCAGTTGGTGAGACGTCGGTCCTGCAGGCTTGTCAACAAGAATGAAGCCTGATGCAAGTCGCTGTTCAATGGTTCGCTCATCAGGAATGGTGCCGAAATGGGGGTCTGTGCCGGCCTCAGGGTCAAGGATATGCGTGTTCATAGGTTGGCCTCCAAGAGGATGACGACAGACTCAAGTATTTCATCTGCATTGAGGTTTGTTGCTGAAATAACATGGGTATAGGGTTCTTCATCTTCCGGGAGAATCCCATAAAGTCCCATAAAACGTTCACCATCAACCTCTGAACGGGATGCATTTGCCTTGAGTGCCTCGTCAAGGGTGATACCCTCGCGGTTGACGACCCGTCGGGCCCTTTCATTATCGTCTACATCGAGCCATATCCGTAAACAAGGTAGATTGAGTCGGTAAGCCCACCATCCTGCAAGTCGTGATTCAACGATATTAGATGCTGATTCCGATTGCATGCGTTCCTTGAGCAATGCATCAAGCGACCGGTCCACATCAAGTTCCTCTTGGCAGAGTCGCCCGAAATCCGCGAGACTCATCTCACGGCGTTTTGCTTCAGCTCGAAATACATCACCTCCATTGAGGGAGGTCCAATCAAATCGGTTCATGAGTCCTTTAACCAAGGTACTTGTGCCGCTTCCTGGATGTCCAGAAACCGTGATGTAAAGCATGGGTCACACCCATTCATGGTAGCAAACATTGCATCGTTTTGTCTTTGGTCCGTCATGAGTAATGACGTCTCCACCGCATTCGGGGCAAGTGAAATCATAGGTGCTGCGTGTTTCATCAGGTTCTTCATCTGTTGGCTTATTGGCCGTTACTTTTCTCTTCTGCTGCTGGGTCCGTCGCTGTTGTGAACGTTGCTGACGCTTTTTGGCTTGGGTAGATGCCGTACTTGGCTTTGTTGCAACGAGGTGAAGAAGTGGTTCTTTTATGACTTCACCGCTCAAAACAAGAGGATGGGTTCTGTAGCGAGCTAATTTTATGTGGCGGTCTAAAACTCGCCCATAAGCGGCACTCATGCAGATATAGCAGCATATCCATGCTGGGAAGAATAAAAATTTGTCGTCAATTAAATTCCATTCGGGCGCCCATGGAAGAGATACATAGTCAACACGGAACGTTTCAACAGCAGTTGTCAGCCAAGCAAAGATTCCAATAATGAAAATCATGGTGAACATCATTGGTTTCATGGCTCCCATCTGAACATCAAGTTGTTCAGGCATCATTTGTTGTTGGAGGGTCATTGCTTTTTCTTGTAGAATTGGGTCACGAGAAATCCTTGCCTCGTTCATGATTTGGCGAACTTGACCTTGGCGGTGGCCGATGTGCGCTTGGTCCATGGGGTCAACAAAGAAATTACGAATGACGGTATTGAGGGTCATCGAGAAAAGTCCGAGGATCATCACTGTAATGACAAAGAAGGATTCCTCAGGTAAAAGTGGTGAGAGAAATGGGTCGGCAGTCGTTCCCAATGAGGTTCGTATAGACGGCGTCATAATGAGCACAGTCATCATGATCATCACAAGGAGCATCATGAACATTGAACCGCCTGGCGGAGCGGGAGGGGGCGGGGGTGAACCGTTGGCCATATCACGACTGCACAGCGGGAAGGGCATGAAGGTTAGCCTTGTTTTTCGTCAATTCCACCCCGATTCGGATAAGAGAGCATTTCTACGCGAAGTTCAAACAAGAGCAGACACTGGGTGGTACATGCGCAAGAAACAACCGCTTACCGTTGATGCAACGTGGCGATACCCTTTGCCAATGCCGATGCCCGGCCAACCCGTTTGCGCAACTGAGTTTGAGGCGATTTCTCAACTCGAGCGTCTTCCACAACAACCTCGGATGTTTCTTTGGACCGATGCAGAAAGAAAATGTCCTGAAGGTTGGGGTTTTATCGCAAGTGTTCGACAGGGAATCCCTCCTCAAGGAATAGAGGCAGAACTGGTTGCTTGGTCGGGTCAATACAGAAATTCTTGGTTGGCTGTTGACCTTCGTGACGGTGTTATTCCGCCTTCTACCGTAACGCCATTAGAGGAATTGCTCTCTTCACTTAAGCGACCAATAATTATCTTGGTTAGCCGTTCTTCCGAACATGAAGATTGGCCGCAATGGGTTCTCCCAGAATAAGATGATTCAGATGGGACCAACCTTTGGTCCACTGCTCAAAGATCGTTTCAAACGAATGTGAACTTGCATGCACTGCATTCTTTAGCATCAGCAGCATTGACAACTCCACAGATTTCGCAGACTTTTTCCGCAGCTTCTTGTTCGTCATCGTTTGACCCTTCTCGATCCTTCCAAGCATTAGCAGCATCTTCCAACTCTCCCTTCTTGAGGTAGCCGTTGTCATCACTGTCGTAATCCGCAGCGAATTCAATGAATGCATCTCGGTCGGTGATTCCTGCAGCTTCCATAACACGGAGGAGAACATCTTCTCTCCA
>CAXAHZ010000180.1:0-3523 GCA_963968875.1 uncultured euryarchaeote | reverse complement strand
ACCGTTGGACCCGATGCTGCAAAGCGAAGTCAAGACCTGTTCATGATGAAACTTTCACAAGCGGTCATGATGGGGATTGGATTCCTAGCAATTTGGGGTGGAATATACAGTGTGGCCTTTGACGAAGAGGCAACAAATGACAATTACCTTGTCCTGTTCATAGGAGGATTAGCGTCCTTTTTGGTATCGATCGCCATCATTGAATTACAAAGTAAAAAGAACAATTACAGGCTTTATGACATCCACAATTATTTCCTAGGAATCGCCTTCTTTTTCTCTACAATTGGAGTCTTGTGGGGTACTCGCTACATGATGGGAGTAATGACCGGTACATTCGAGATGGACTGGTTCGGAGTACCCGCCGAGTACACGACTACAGACTGGTCACCCAACGCAAACGGAATCTATGCCCAATTAGCAACCTGTCTTCTCCTCACTTTGGGCCATTACGGATTGCTCCAACGATATTCAGGTGACACTGGATTTGGCTGGGGCGTTGCGACCTACGCACCAATGGCCATCCTGCTCGCAGGTGTTGGCCCGTGGATTCGATGGTCCGGAGATGTTGTGAGTTACGAACTTGGAATCAGTATGATCGTGATTTCCCTGGTTTCAATGGAGATGGCCCTACGGTCAAACAAAGCCCTCAATTTTGGCGTTGTTGCCTTTGCCTCGGGGCTCGTCCCACTCATCTACGAACTTCTCAATGATGTTCCCGATGAAAGCAAGGGCGGGGCTTTGTCTCTCATGGTATTCATCATCGCTTTACAGGGCTATTATGCTGCACGTAGCGACCTTAGAAAAGAAGTCATGGAGCGAGCATCGCTCTTCCTTGTAGGCCAAGTGGTTGTTGCGATTTTGCTGACGCGAGAGGCTGACTTCAACCTCATTCTCGGTCCATTCCGGTCCAGCGATTATGCCTCACTCTCATCCTATGTATCCGTCCCCGTAGCATTGTGGTGTACGTTACTGCTCGCATATTTCCCAGCAGTATTGCAACAACGTGTTCCATGGATGCCTATTGGTCTTGCAGTTAGCTTAGCGGCGCTGCCTAATGATTCGTCAACGGTCCCGTGGGTACTCAGCCTTGTCATGATACCCTACATGGTGTTCATCTCTAAAGTGGCACGCGAATGGGTGGTAAACGTCACCGTATTGGCTTTTGGAATATCCTATTTCCTCACCGATTTCGGTGGAATAGTTGAAGAATTAACTCCGAAGGAGACCTTTGGTGGAACGGTTCTTCATATCCTCTTGCCAATATTTATCGTTGTCATCTCGGAAATGGGACGCAGACAAGGGAAATTCAGCACTCCAGTGTCTTTGGGATTGCTTGGCACTGTCGTTTGCTCACGGGCCATCCTTGACCCAGAATGGTTCATGCCATGGCTCTTTGTAGGATACATGTTTTATCTTAACATCGACATCTGGCAAAAGAGTGATCCAAATGAATTCAAAGACCGTAAGGAACTCTCGCTCTCGGCTGGTTTTACTTCAGTGATTGTACTGGCCTTGGGAGTGTTCGGCAAACTTGAATTACCGAATCACGATTTCGTTAACCGTATATCACCTGACGGTTTTGAGCCTCAATTCTTGATACTGGGGTTAAGCCTCTACGCCCTTTCAAGGACGATTGCGAATTACGAGTTTGATCTCGGCTCATTGGGAGCATGGTTGGGCCAAGGGCAGGGAAACGCTCCAACATACGATCCTAAAACAAACTCGTGGATTGCTCAAACCGAGGTAGAAGAAAAAACATTGGAATCCGTCCTTGAGAGCGCGTGGACCCCACTTGCTCGAATATCACTGCTTTGTTCTCTGCTCCTGTTCACTCTAAGCGTTATTTCATTCTCTGCGTACGTTACGAAACCACATTGGATCCTCCTCATTGCAATCCCGGTTGGAATCTTGGTTAACGAAATAAGGTCAATGAAAGTGATCAATTCCCAAACGAGAGCTGCAGGCATCGGTCTTCTTTTCGCCATTGCGCTCCCAGTTGCTATTCAATTACAAGACGTGGCCTATGATTTAGTTCCTAGCGGAGATTTATTTATTGCTGGTATCCTTCTTGACCTACTTCTTGTCTCTGCGCCGCTAATCGTAAACGCAATCATATCAAAACGTGGAGTAGACAAAGAAGGAATCAACTTCTATGCTGATGCTGCAGCATATGTACTGCTTCTCCTTCTCGCCACCCTTGATTCCTCAGGAGGATTGTTGTTCCTCCCAATGTTTGGCCTCGTAGCATACAAAACGATCCAACATCGGCATTATGGGGCAGCAATGTTTGCACCAGTGGCAGTATGGCTTATGGATGATTTTTGGTTTACGAGAGTCGGAATCACAAATCGATTCCTTGAAGGCTTGCCCAGTGATATTGAAAACTATCTAAGAGATTCCCACAGTGGCCCTTTCGCTGCGATTGCAGGACTCCTCGTCGCAGCTCATATGGCCTGCATGCTCTTTGCGATGTACCGTGAAGAACAGCGAGAACCTGGATACCAAGAAGTACTTGCAACGTTATGGTTAGGTCTTGCCTTCTTGTCGGTCTTGCCTGATGGTTACTGGATTCCAACCATTATCACCTACACCATCATCATGTACCTTTGGTACACTGAAAACAGCGCAGCATTGCCTTACATGTTGGGAGTATTGTTCTTTTCTCTCTTCATCGGGTTTGAAAACAGCAGCACATTCTCAAGCATCAACAGCGATGATGCATGGGCGTGGAGTGGACTTATTGTTGGATTGAACGGTTCCGCTTTTGCCCTTATGCACCGAACAAACATATTGTTTAGAAACGACCCCGATGGGGAAGATGCCCAGAAAACTCAAGATGCTACATCCCTCTTGAGTCAGCAAATTGGCAGCATTGGATTTCTCATCAGTTACGACATATTCTATGGAATCGGACCGTTGATTGGTTTGGTTATAATTGGGTATTCAGCCTTCAAGAAAGGACAGACAACAAGTTTGTTGTTATTCCCTCCATTGCTGTCTTTCGCAATGGTGAACATTCTCATACAAGCAAATATCGGAGATGCTGAACTCCATAGCACATTAGGAGGTGCCATATTGGCGTTCCACGGGCTTATGTTCACGCTGTTATCGGGCAAGGATGATTTGGTTTATGATTGGGATAATGTTGATTGGGAGTCCAATGATAGTTTCTTCCAATTCATGGACAGAATGGGGATAGCTGGTGTCGCTTATACCGTTGTTGGATTGTTCCTTACCTTTGACACCATAGATCTCGACTCCTTTGCTTACATTGCGATAACCATTTACCTTGTCATTCTTGGAATTCAAGGATTCAGCGAAGAAAACGACGCCCGTTGGAGACGTGGCATAGGTGGATACGGTTCGGTCCTCACATCGTTTTTATTCACGACAACGATCGAAACCGAACTGTTCCGTGCCATCGGAGTTGTCCTCATGGGGATTCTTGCTCTTGGGTTCGGATTCCTTTTCATGCAACGGACCAATACAGAGAACATCTACGAGGGCACAATGTTGCCTGGTG
>CAXAHZ010000179.1:0-3546 GCA_963968875.1 uncultured euryarchaeote | reverse complement strand
AGTGCAATTCGTCAATAATCATGTATTCAACTTCGCTGACGATGGGTTGAAATCGCGGAGAGGTGATGGCAATGGCCAAACTTTCTGGAGTTGTGATCAAAATATGTGGAGGTTTCCGTAACATTTTCTGACGGTCGGATTGAGATGTATCTCCTGTACGTAGGCCGACACGTATTTCTTGAGCCCGGTCCGGAAGATAATTCTCCGTAATCTCCTTGAGCGGACCTATGAGGTTGCGTTGGATATCGTTCGCAAGGGCCTTTATTGGCGATATGTAGATTGCATGAACCTTCTTCTCTAATTTTTGATCCAATGAAAGTCGCACGAGATTATCGATAATGGAGAGGAAGGCAGTCAAGGTTTTTCCAGACCCGGTTGGTGAACAAAGAAGTAAATGTTCTTTGTTCATAATCGACGGTATGGCCAATTTTTGAGGTGCAGTGAAATCTGGAAATTTATCCCTAAACCAATTTCGAACAGGAGGGCACAACTGTTCGTAAAGTTCTTCAGATTCTTTGGGGGAATCCAAGTAGACTATTTCTGCCATTTTTTGTTTCACCACCCGTGTGTCGCGAACTGCCTGCGAGGTTCTTAAAGAACTATCGCATTTTGTCGTAATATTACGCCCAGCGTGTTTCCTTCTTTTTCCAACGGTTGAACGGTTCTGTTTCAGGCCGGGGTGGGGGGTGAAGAAGAGGCGACTGAAGGGAAATTGGAGGGAGATGGACTTCATGGAGGGCGTCGGTTGGACAAGACCCTATGCAGGAAAGACAACCCACGCAATTCTCCTCAACAACAACAACTGGTCGTTTCGTCCTTTTCCTACCTTCAGGATTGACTTTGAGGGGTAACAATGCTTCAAAGGGACAATGCGTGATACACATATCGCACCCTGTGCAATCGTCCTGAACAATGGCAACCATTGCCTGTCCCATGCTAACGGCACATTGACGAATGATTTAACGATGTGTATCAACGAATGAATGCCTCAGACGCTCAAACTCGGTCAAGTTCTTATGGGGTTCTCAACACCCCTGAACCGGTGACCAAGTGAGTGTAGACGATTCGGGCCGTTTGGAACGCTTGAACAGCATGCTAAAGCGGAGAGGATTCCTTGCACCTGCGTTTGAGATTCACGGGGGCGCTAAAGGCCTCTATGATTTCGGCCCCGTTGGTGGAAGATTGCGTTCACGCGTCAATCAATCTTGGATTGACCATTGGCTCCAACTCGGAAATGTCGTAGAATTGTCTTGCCCCACCGTGACTCCATTCTCTGTTCTAGAAGCGAGCGGCCATGTCGGCCAATTTTCTGACTTCATGACGAATTGTCTCGCTTGCAATGAACCAAGTCGTGCAGATACGTTGCTTGAACCCCATCATGCGAATCCAGATGCTCTAAAACTCAACGAGTTGCAAGATTTGTTGCAGTCTGTTAAGCCACCATGCCCAGCGTGCGGATCATCGGACTGGGGTGAAGTGGTTGCTCAGAACTTGATGTTCAATACCACCATTGGTTCCGGTACATCAGGAAGGGCAGGTTTCCTAAGACCGGAAACAGCCCAAGGAATCATCACTTCATTTCCATCTCTTTACCGTCATTTTAGAGAGCGGCTACCGTTTGGAGCAATACAGATTGGCAAGGGATATCGCAATGAAATCGCCCCACGACAGGGAATGATCAGACTTCGTGAATTTAACATGGCGGAACTTGAGTACTTCATTGACCCAGATGCTGAGGTGACCGCAGATTTAACTCAGTGGAATGAAACACCTATGGTATTTTTATCACAAGGGCAGGATGAATTCAGCTCTACATTAGAACAAACACATCATGATGGAATTATCCAACACCCAACCGTTGCACAATTTCTTGGGATGGCCCATAGTTTCCTCACGGAACTTGGAATCGATCCTGCAAAAATCCGGATTCGACAACATGACCAAAATGAAATGGCGCATTATGCCAAAGACTGCTGGGACATTGAAATTCTAGGATCTTATGGGTGGATTGAGTGCCTAGGTGTTGCCCACCGAGGCTGTTATGACCTTGAGGAACATCACAAAGCAACTGGGAAATCAATGCATGCCCGTAGGGAATATGCTGAACCCATCACAACCACAATCGATGCTTGGACCATCAATGGAGCAACCGTTGGACCAAGTTTCAAGGCTTTAGCAGGTGCCGTTAAGGATGCCGTAGAGGAACTACCAAAGGATACTGCATTCCCAGTAAAGTTGACGTTGCAAAATGGTGAAGAGGTCACCGTAGAACACAACCATGTAAAACCCAATCAAAAGGTCATCAAAGAGACCGGTGAATGGTACATACCGCATGTTATTGAACCATCGTTCGGTATTGACAGAATCATTTGGCATGTACTTGACCACGCATACAATGAGCTCCAAAAAGACGGCGAAGAATACACCGTAATGCGATTGCATCCAAGCGTTGCTCCCGTTGATTATGCGGTGTTCCCCTTGTATGAGAAGGACGGAATGGATGAACTCGCGATGGAATTGCACCGTACATTTTGCGCAACATCTGGAATTGTATCCATGTACGATGGTAGCGGTTCTATAGGTAGAAGATACGCCCGAGCGGATGAAATTGGAGTACCTCAATGCATCACGATCGACCATCAATCCCTTGAAGACAGAACCGTTACGATACGAGAACGAGACAGTGGTAAGCAAATACGAGTTGACATTGATACCCTTTTGTGAAGAGAGCGGTTTCGTGAAGTGAAACCAATGCAACGGTTCCCTATTGTTAACCGGTCAAATACAATTTGTGGGTTCTTCAGAACACGGTAAAATATCTGTATTCCGGCCCCCAAGAAGGCCAATAAAGACCGTTAAGTTGCATCCAGATGCCCTTCAGTCCATCAATGAACCTTCACTTGAATGCGTATGAAGATTGATGAACCCTCGCCTCCTTGAACACATCATGAGTGGGGCCAGTGATTGGACTGAGCGCCACCGTCCTAAAAGTGAACAACAGCTTGAGGGTAACGAAGTGCAGCGCAGAAAGATTCGGACATGGCTTGACGATTGGAAAGCTGGCACTCCTAAAAAGAAAGCACTGCTCTTGGTTGGTCCACCCGGTGTTGGAAAGACAAGTGTAGCGAGGGCCATCGCAGAAGATATGGGCTGGAATGTCATTGAACTCAACGCGAGTGATGCGAGGAATGCTGCTGCTATCCGTAAGGCTGCAACAAACGGTGCTACACACCGCTCGTTGTTTCACGACCCTAATGCTCCACCTTCCAGAACTCTCATTCTATTGGACGAAGTTGACCACCTTTCGGGTGGATTGAGAGAAGTTAGCCAAGAAAGAATAAACAAAGCGATGGAATCAACTGAACCGAATGAGCCGAGGGTTGCGCTATCTGGCGACTCCGGTGGTAAGGCAGAATTGTTGAATCTGCTAACGCAGACAAAACAACCGGTAATTCTTGCATGCAACGATGAAATGGGCCTTTGGGGTAAGAATTCGTCGTGGCGTTCAACAAGAGATCGCTTTGGAAAGCACCTTCAAAAGATTAT
>CAXAHZ010000178.1:0-3554 GCA_963968875.1 uncultured euryarchaeote | reverse complement strand
ACATCAAATTCTCCTTCACCGATTTGAACTACGTTAATCAAAAAAACCGCATCGTCTCCCATGGTGAGAGAATCTGGAGAGAGAGTCCAACCTGCATTGACCTCGTACGTGCTCGGCAAAACATCTTCGGGTAGTTCTTCTGGTTCAACACCACCCAAACATCCTGAAACAAGCATCAACCCAACAAAAAAAATGGCGGATAAGTGGTGTTTGTCCATGCAATTGGATGGAGGTACTGCCCATCAATGTGTTGATACAATAACATCGGATTCAGAGCGGCCATCGTGTACGGGAAGGGTTCGTAAACTATGCTCTGTGGATGCATGATGGGCCACTTTTAGGGGTTGAACCCAAAGCAAAGCTCCTCCTTTTTCTCTATCAATTCGGATAATGCATTCCCAATGGATTCGCAGCAGTGGGCTACTCACTGTTCCAGGCCAAAATGGCTCCGGCGGTTGCAGTTCAATGACTTCGCCTCGCTTCCATCGATCGGATTTCCCTTGTGCCATAATTCGCATCGGTCGTAGGTATAACCCGCCTTTCACTTCTTGGAGTTCCATTGGCGCATCTTCACCACCTGCTGTGCCGTCGTCAAGACCTGCTTCCCAATGATGAGGTAGTTCAGTAGAAAGGCCGGGTGGAGGCTGCCTCCCTTCGTTGCGGCCAAATGTATCAAGCAGGGATTCTCGTGCAGGTGGGAGAATTCCCACTCTCCATGTTACGTCTGCATGGTTCCAACCATCATCCCATTCAGGGAAGCTTAACTTAATTTTTAGAGAACGGTTGGATACACTCTCATCAAGAAATTCTACATTTGGAGTTTGCAAATTTCTTTGTAAGAATTGATTTTGGCGACGCAATTCAATTAGATTTGCAGCGACTCGTATGACTAACGGTGCAAAGATTAGGGGTGCCACAACAGTTGCAAGAAGAGGATAGTCGAGCAAACCCAATCGGACGCTTTCGAGTCCATAGACAGGGATTTTCAAGAACATCAACACAGGCGAAATTGCGAGGTATGCCAAACTTAGGAGAAGAATTATGACGACTCCATTGATAAATTTCCTAAGTATATTGTGAATGGGATTAGGAATTAGATACCAACCGGTACGCTGACGACTAACAATACGAGGTGATCCATTGACCTCTTTCCACTCCTGGCTTTGATGACTTTCGAGGAGTTCATCTCCAAACCTATATCGGCGTTGAACCAACCAGGAATCTTCCTCTCCGAGTGTGAATGATGGGCATCGGGATTCTAATTTCTCCAGTGCCTCTTGTTTGGTATCAAATTCTCCAATGAGTGTTGATTTTTCGGCGATTGGAAGTGCATTCGCCTTCCAACGGTTTGGTTCAAACGGTGGATAGCGTATCCGTTGTTCTTCAAACAGTTTGGCCATTTAAGCACCTCAAGACAATAACAAACGAACACTGGCTTTTAGAGCAAGTTTCCGAAATGCGGGTACGTTTTTGAGTAAAGCCATTCCGAGCGGGACCGGCTTTTCAATATCGCCAATTTCGTTTATCAATTGTAGGGTATCAGGGTGAGAAAAGTTGGCAAAGTGCTTGTCCAGTGCTTCGTCCGTACAATCGCTCACCAAAAGATTGCGGAGAGCACGGGCTCTATCCTGTTCCTTTTTCATGGCGTCCCATGGCTTTTTTGTAATAATTTTCAAATGTTGTTGGGTAAGAAGGTCGGAATTTATAGCTTCAGTTAGTGGTTTGAGTACGGATTGAATTTGATGGAAGCCAGGCCCTATTCCCCCTCCGGTTGTAGGTTTTGCCATACCAGCAGCGTCTCCTAAGAGCATGACCCGATCCTTAACCGTCTTCCTAATCATTCCAGAAGGAACAGGGCCACAATAACGTGCAACCTCCTTGATGTTGGCAAATCGATCTTTCCACAACGGGTGGTGAAGGAGGTCATCATAGCAGGATTCAATGCTTCGCCCAGCGAGATGTTTAGCTGTTGACCACAACCCAATGCGATGGGTTCCGAATCCGGATGGTATGACCCATGCAAAAAATCCAGGGGCTATTTCTGAACCACTGTACATTTCCAGCCATCTTGATCTACCTTGATAGCCAACGACCTCTGTTTGAAATCCAATCATGAGTTCTTTTGGATGGCCCATTTTGAAGGTTCTGCGTGTCCAGCTGTGTGCTCCGTCTGCACCAATCAACAGTTTGGCTTTGATATCATGAAGCGTGCCGTTGCGTTTGACTTTTAATTGGACATGCGAAGGTAAAACTTCCACCTCAGTGGGTACTGTATTTACCCATAAATGTGCTCCAGCCTCTACTCCTTGTTGAACAACTGCCTGGTCAAATCGTTTCCGGCAGACAACATAGGTACGCAATGTCCCGTCTGTCCCTACGGGGACTAGGGTTCCACTTGGGCCGTGAATCAACGCTCCATCGACCTCTTCCAAGACTGTATCATGAACTCCAACTGCATCCATTGCGGATGGTGTGACCAATCCCGCACACTGGAACGGACGTCCAATTTCGCTGTGCTCTTCCACCATTAGAACGCTTAGGCCTTCGCTTGCCAACAGGGTAGCAGCCCTACCTCCAATTGGTCCAGCGCCGATGATGACGACGTCAAATTGGTGGTCTTCCATAGGGAATTGTCACCGCGCCCCTCGCTTCAATCTTACCACAAGAAACGACCATTTAGCCTATTTCTTAGCAAATTTATAGCCAACGGATTGATTTTTCTTTAGATAGAGAATTGAAGTGAAAGGTTTCCCTGTTTTCTTTGAAATGAAATCTTCAAACGGTCCAATTTGATTGGTTTCAACAAGAGTTTTTGCCTCTTCACGGGTAATGTCACGTTTTGACATTGATCGAAGAATGTGTATTTTACAAGTTGTGCTCGAATCTTCAGTAGTGTAGTGAGTTTCGGTTTCAATAATGTTGGCCTTTGTTTTAGGGCAGATTGCAACAACACCAGGTTGAACAGCGAACTTCTTTGCATCTGCAGGAGCCCCGCGTGGTGGGAAATCAAATGCTACACGGTTTTTCTGCAAAACCAAAAAGGCACTAAAGGGACGGTTTCTCTTTGATGTAAAGTCATTCAGAAGTTCAGATTTTCCATTTGCAAAGATTGAACGTGCCTCTTGTTCAGAAATTGGACGTTTACACATTTCCTTTTGAAGTCCTCTAAAAGAACATTCATCATGGTCACAAGCATAGTTGAATTTGGTGATTCGAATCATACCGTGGTCACAAGTCGGGCAGACGCAAAGTTCAGGATCATCTGAACTTGACGTTGATTCTCCGCTCCCCTTCGATGAGACTTTCCCATCATTTTTCAGTTCAACCGTTGTTTCATAACCTTCTCCACTCTGACTGAAGAAGCCGTGAAGATCAGGTAAGGTGCGTTCAACGAGAAGTCTAGAGGCGGTTGTTCTATCAAACCATCTCCCAGAGGTGTCCTTCCAAAATACAAACGAACAACCCTTGTCTCGACCTTCGTTTTTCTCGCATTGGTATGCAAGTGTATTTTCCATTACTTTTCCTTCACAGGCCGGACAGGCTCCAATGGGTTC
>CAXAHZ010000177.1:0-3566 GCA_963968875.1 uncultured euryarchaeote | reverse complement strand
GTATTGGACGATGAATTCCCCACTACTGGTTGGTTGTTCAAACACGAGATGGTTATTCTGCTCAACCAAGTCCAGTGACGATGTAAAGACCCATTCACTGCCGCTTGCTCCGAACAGTGAAACTGATCGCTCAATGCCGATATATGCATCGACTACGGGTGATTGAGAAAACGATATGGACGATGATTCCACTTCCATGTCATGCGATAGGATTCCGAGCAGCGGATGATTGACATGAATTGTAACAAGGAATCTCTGACTGTCCCAGTCTGATGCTGGAACAAGGCTCAATGGAATGCCTCTCACTTCATTTGGCGCTAAAACAAGCTGACTTCCTTGCCCAGTGGTCCATCCTTCAGGTAACCCGCTTACACTAAACGATAACAAGGCGATGTCATTTCCCCTGTTTTCCACCCATGCTGTAGGATAGCCACCATCCTGTGAGACCATCCATGAACTCCTATGTTCCAACGAAAGGTTTGGTGCAGCTCCAATTCGTACCGGGACAACTTCGACAATAAGACCGGCCAAGTCATCGTCCGATATTCGTATGGAGAGCATACCGACTTCCCCTGCAACAGCATCTTCTGGCGGTTGAACATAAACGTTCAATGAACTTGTTGCGAACGGGTCCACAACACTGAAATTTTGAGGCAATGTGATGTTCCAACCAGCTGTGGCTTTGCTGAAATACGGTGTTTCAAACCCGTTTCCGAGATGCTGGAGCACCAGGGTCATGTTCTGTCCTGCTGGGTCAATTTCCAACTGTGCATCGGTTAGGTTTAGTTTCCAACCTGAGGTTTGTCCAACAGTGAATGAAACGTTCGTGTGCCCGAGAACATAACCGTTGGACATGTGAAGAATCTTCAATGTTACCGCTGTACCATGCCATGCTTGTTCAGGAACATGAACCGTAATTTGTTCATTGATACTCTGATTAATTCCCACCATGTCGCTTGTTGCTGATACGGCCGACCAGATTGAAGCATCCAATCCAGAGTACTGAACGATAAGTTCTGGCTGAAGGGTAATGATATCGGGAGCATTCCCTAGGTTTTGTGATGTTAAATTAACCACAACTTCGTCACCGGGCAAGACCGTCAGGTTGTCATTACCAACTATACTTACATTCCATTCATGGCTTGGTGCGGCTTGTATCAGTGTTGAGGTTGAATGATAGATCTCATCGCCTTCTAATGATGTCCAAGTAAATTCTAAGACGAACGGGACTTGAGCAGGAACCTCCTGCGAGAGCGTGATGTCAACCCTTCCTATACCGGTGGATTTTGGTCCCAAGGTTGTTTGATAATGCTCTAAATCGTTACCAAAATAGGTGTAGTTGACCTCAGCAGAGATGTCTTCAACATGGGTCCTTACATCCGTAGTCAATCGAAAATTATCAACTCCATTTCCAGGATTTACCAAGTAGAGCAGGAACATATGGGGTTCGCTTACATTGAGTGAAAGAACCTCACTATCACCTGTTGGCAACGGTTCTAGAATTGATACATTCGCTCTGTAAACTTGGAGGACCTGCAATGTAATGTTCATTTCATACAGGCTGAAGTCATCATCTTGTTCAACGAAGGAATGCCGTTGTGGTTCAGCATCCGGTGGTAAATTAAGGTTCAAATTACCTCCGACAGATTGGCCTTCAGACCCAGATACTTCGAGGAATGTACCGTTGATGATCCAGTCTCCTGTTGTGCTCCATTCCCATTCATCATGCAACATTTGAGCCTGTGCCATGTTCCATTGGATCATTCCACTCTCTGGTATACTTCCTTCCAAATGCCATGACAATGTCGCATTAGGGAGGGAACGGTGATGGGTCGGGTCGGCGGATATCTTTACCGCAGTAAACATCACTTCAAACGATTCGCAAAGTGATTGCTGCCCGCTGCCCAAGCAGATGGTAAGTGTTGATTGGGTTTGAGACCCATAAGAGGCTCCAACCGGAGTGTCAAGATGGGCAAACAATTCCAGCTGTTCTCCTGGCTGGAGTGAGAGCGAAAAGAGTTCATTTCCGTCCCCATCATGCAAGGATGGTGATCCACCCCATGAAGGTGCTGTCCATTGAATTGATGTTGTTGTTTCCTGTGCATTACCTAGATTTTCTACCAAAAACCAAGCCATTGCAACGGTTCCTGGACGACCTTGGCCAAAGGTTTCGTTTACACCCGTTGGCCCTGCGATGTCCAATCCCCTCGTTCTAAAGACCTCAACAGGAAGCCTGTATGATACATTTACGGAGGAATCTGATTCCAATTCCAGGTGGAAATCCACATATCCTGATTCATCCCCTAAGGCTGAAGACGGTAGAGATGCGTCAAAGTTGATGTTCAGTGGTTGGTTTGGTACCAGTTCATTGCTGAGGGTTTGACCTGTTGAGGGCTGGAACATCCAACCGCTGGGAAGGTTGGAGGAATCATAGGATAAAGACCACGTTCCAGCCGTAGACCCGATTGCCGTCAGTTGTATAGGAATCACTTCAGATGATCCTGGATTGATGCGTGGGGTTTCAGTGGGACCATCAATTCGAGCAACGTATGGTTCAACAACTGTATATGATGTCGATTCAATGTTGTTGTCTTCACGATGCTCACTGATATTGCTGTTGACATCCAACCGTAACTCGAAATCATGAACTCCTAATTCGGCAATAAATGGGGCCGAAAAGGAGAGTGGGCCACCTTCACCGGTTGGTGCAACGGGCTCGCTTTGTGCGAACCTCTCCCTTTTTAATTCAACACCGTTCATGTAAATGACGGCATCCAAATCATCGTCTGCCTCGCCTGTGCCTACATTGGAAAACTGTGCGGTTACAGTGACGCTCTCACCCGGGTCTGCTTGAGCAGGCGTGAATGAAAGTCCTCTTTGGTCAGCAGAGGGTGCAAAGTCCGGGGAGCGGTGAGATACCAGTGTGTCGCCGTAGAGCAAGTCAATATGGCCATCACCGTCAATGTCTCCTACTGCAGGAGCTGCCCATGTTCGGTGAGGCATGTTGAGTGGAGTTGCCCAAGCATCGCTAATATCAGCAGAGGCACCGCTGTCTCCATCGAATGCCCATAAGCGCCGACCAAATACCACGACGATCTCTTCGGTTCCATCACCATCAATGTTCATGCTAATTGGTGGCGACACACCTATCTCGTCATTGGCATTTCCACTCCCTCTTTGGAGGTCCCTTACCCATTCATTTACGGCGTTTTCATTGCTGATATCCGTGCAACCAACCATTCCTTTTCTATCGGTTCCTGCCCAATTATCGGAGTACCAAGTAATCCAGCACAATCGGTCTGAAATACCGTCACTGTCGGTGTCAAGTGGCAGTGGTTGGGCATCGCTGTATCCATTTGGAGTTCTAAAGTTGAATATCTCATCGGTCGATGTGAGTTCCATTCCAATAAAACGTGCACCGTTTCCAGAAGTCCGACCGTTTTGATCGGTTGGGACGGTTAGGATCATTTCAGGAGCATCGTCTTGGTCGAGTTGGGTAATCACTGGGCCCGGTAACCTCAGCCTTGGTGCATCGGAATCCGAATCTGTACCTTGAATGGGGACCC
>CAXAHZ010000176.1:0-3575 GCA_963968875.1 uncultured euryarchaeote | reverse complement strand
GTTGAGAGTTGTTGAATCGAACGAAGGCGTTGAAATTCCGGTGTGTCAATGATTTGAGCGTGGTGCGCAGGAACCAAAATATCCCTGTGGATTTCATCACGAATGACGCGGTCAGGTACAGCCATCTTGTAGAGGGCTCAACGCATCATGTTAAAGCAATTATCGGTAAAAACCGCCGTCAAACCGTATGAGAATGAATAAACACATGGTCCATCTCCACGATACATGGCCGATGCAGTTAAGGGACTTATGGACCGCATCACTAACGAAGACCCAGAAACAAGAGGGCAGCAACTTTGGGTTATGTTTGCCCTTGCGATGTTCTTGGTTGCTACTCTCAATTGGTACGCATATGTTCGCGAGCCGGAGACCATCACCATCGATTCTCTCCTTGAATACAAAAATGAGGTCGTAAAGGTTGAAGGAACCCTCATCTCATGGGTTGAAGACCCTTATTCGTCAGGAGACGACCGAATTGACGCAATCATTGATGACGGCACTGGAGTCGTGGAGGCGAGATGGTTTCGGCCCGGAGACATGCCCCCAATCGGAACCAATGTAACCGTAATGGGCGACGTCATAGAGTATGACGGGCGAATATGGTTGCAATCCTTGGGTGCCGGTGCTTTTGAATATACGTCTGCGGATTTCCCAGAGGTTGAGCGCCTTGCGCTTGCTGATGTCGCTAAAGACCCAAGTGCGTATTCCGGTCAAATCATACAACTGACGGGCTTCATCGGTGAAACGATCAGTCCAGACAGCACATTCACTTCCGCTTATCTCGGTGACCATCCTAATTACGGGAATTCCGAACATCAGATGCATCTTACGATTCGGTCAGCAACCGGAAGCTGGATTGAAGCCACCTCGAAGGTTGAAGTGCAAGGCATTCTAACGTACCAACAACGCGACCTACGCTACAGCCTACAAGTACAAGGGACAGATATTCTTGAAGACCGTTCACACGTCATCAACGTTCCACAAATGGATTGGAGTGCTGAAGCGACATGGAGTTATCAATCGGGTCAAACCGTTGACATGGCTGGAATGTTGATTACCGAAGGCGGGACATGGAGACTCATTGGTCCAAATAGCCGACAAATATGCTTGATCCCTAGCGAAGAAAACCTTGCAAATGACGAGACATCATCAATGCATGGCACCCTTCAAACCGTCAGAGGGCGTTTAATGTGGTCAACTGCCTCTTCACAATGGTGCATCGATGCTAACGAAGGAAGTACCCCCCAGCTGGTCAATCCCGAAACACCGATGAATCTCTTGGCCATGCTCTCAGCCAACCCTGTAGGCATGGTTGAAGACCCAAGCGCGACCTACACTCTGTCGGCTTATGTCAAATACGCAATTGAGCCGTCCGTTGAAGACGAAGAAGGATATCTTGTTGATTCAGCAGCCTATTCACCCGGATGGACTACGGTTGCTGTTGTATTCCCAAGCCCACGAACTTCGTGGTTGGAAACCGGACAGAATGTCATAGCGAATGTATCGGTCACCTGGGACGATGAAGACATGCGGATTCGACTCCTCGTCCACGATTATACACTTGGCACAGTCCCCTCAGCGAGGACATTGCTGTGGGACGATGGCGCAACCCAATGGAGTTACTCAAGAGACCAAAACGTAATGATTAACGGAAAAGCTGTCAATGAAAACGGTGAATGGCACCTTTACAGAGACGGCTCAGACCAATTTATCACTCTCAATACAGCACCTCAGTGCATTGGAACCGACTCGCTGCATGCGGACCAGTCCATGACATGGACCGGGCGATTCAGGCAGATGCAGAGCAACGATGGCATGAGTTTGATCTACTCACTGGACAGTGCAGACGTATTGGATACAGATGGAGACGGTCTTGGAGATACTCTTGAAGACGGTCTTGACGGATACTCTGCTACCAACGAAGACAGCAATGACGACGGTGTGTCCGACCGAGTGGAATACGAGGCATCACAAACCAACTGAGGAATGCAGATGCTAGAAGGGTTCTTTTTGGATTTGGCATGGCTCTATGGGGCCTTGTTCTTCGGGGTGGCGTTGGGCTCGTTGACCGGACTTATTCCTGGGTTCCACGTCAACAACGTGGCACTTATCCTGCTTGCATTATCTCCCGCTCTACTCGACCTTGGAATTCCACTCTCCTCAGTGGCTGCGATCATTGTAGCCACGGGTACGGTTCACACCTTTCTCAATTACATCCCATCCGCCCTCATAGGAGCACCGGACGGGGATACGGCACTTTCGCTGTTACCCGGCCACCGTATGCTCCTTTCAGGAAATGCTGCCCGAGGTGTTGCTTGGTCGGCCCGGGGCTCTCAACTCGGATTGTTCCTATCACTTCCACTCATTATTCTCGTGCGGATTGCATTCGGTCCGGAACTGGGTTGGTATGAAAAACTAGGGTCAATACTTCCCTTTGTATTGCTGACCATTTCCCTGCTTCTCTTGGCCACGGAAACCACGAGATTGGACTGGCCAATTTGGCTTCAAAGGCTCACCGGTGGACGAATGGGACGAGATTCACGGTTCGCCGGATTCCTTACTGCTACTGCGTTTTTCCTCCTTGCTGGAATGTACGGTTGGGGTGTATTCACACTCCCTGCTCGCTCTCCGATAGGTATGCCAGATGCAAGCCTTCTCTTACCCAGTCTCGCCGGTCTGTTTGGTATTGCCAATCTCTTGGACATCTACGCCACAACATCCCATCTTCCGCCTCAAAAACAAAACTGGGAGTTGCCACCTGCACGACCGTTGATGGTACCCTGCTTTTGGTCCAGTGTAGCGGGCGCTAGCATGGGTGTTTTGCCGGGTATGACTGCATCACAAGCAACTGTTTTGGTCATGGGTGGGCGAAACTTAGCCGCCAAAGTACAAGGTAAACAAGGATATGGAATGGACTGGGAAACCCGACGCCTTACTGAAATGAGCGATGACGAATTGTTAGAAATTGCAAAGGCAGAAGCGGAAGAAGGAGTTGAAGGCCCCCAAACCAAACAAGATTTGGAAATCATTGCAATCCTTTCGGCAGTGAACACTGCAGTCACCGTCATGGTCCTCGGTTTCTTGTACATCATCAGCCGCTCCAGATCTGGAGCAACACTTGCTCTAAAGATGATGTATCCCATTGAAACATGGTCGTCGCTTGAACCGACTTCGGATTTTATTCGTTTGTTGGCAGTAACACTCGCTGCGGGACTACTCGCAATGCCAATGATGCGCTATGTTGGAAAGGGAATGCTCAAACTTCATGCGGCAATTCCTCTTCAACAGATGGTCATGGGAGTCATTCTCTTCGTAGTAGCACTGGTATGGCTTTCCACTGGCTTTGTCGGTATAGGCGTCTTGATCGTCGGGACCATCATCGGATTGCTTCCTCCAAGAATTGGTATTCGCCGGTCACACGGAATGGGCATCATTCTCGTTCCAATTATGATATACACTTTCGCACGAAAATTCGATTCCTTCGGATTTATTTGAACCCAAGAGCGTGATAAAATGAACAACAGAAACCTTGCCTTTACACTAACAATGCTATTTCTTCTTTCACTAGCAAGTCC
>CAXAHZ010000175.1:0-3591 GCA_963968875.1 uncultured euryarchaeote | reverse complement strand
ACATAACCCCCGTTGAGAAGAGCCAGCGAGCCGATTAATGCGAGAATGAGCCCGGCCGGTTCAGGAGCAAAACCATCGCTGTCAAACAACGACAGAGCACGGGTTGCTACCAGGCATATCAGTCCGAAAACGACCACATTTAGCCATGTATCTTCGGGACGTTGCCAACGGTCGATTGTAGGTGCGACACCAAACCGGTCAAAGGTACGTTGGAACCATGCCAGATAGAGGCATGAAAGTCCGGCAAGCCCGAGAATACCCCTGCTAAATGAAGCGGAATCCCACGGGCCTTCAGGGGCTAAATCAAGAAAGGTTTGGGCTACCAACAAGGTCCCCATGGCGATAAGAATCCCCGACCAAGTTTTTGCCTCCATTGAAACTCCGTGGTGGGCTACGCTTGAAAGCCTGTGCCTTTGTCCCCGTACCATGCAGCCCGTTCGAGATGGTTTGATTGTTGCCGGCGGCCTTGGGACGAGAATGTTTCCTGTCAGCGCAATTCAGCCAAAGGAAACCCTCCCCCTTGTGGACGTTCCTCTTCTTACTCATTTGGTTATGGAAGCAAAGTGTGCAGGAATCACACGTCTCCACATTATTTTGTCACCTCGTAAAGATCTTGGTAACTTTCTTGCTGACCGGTCCGATTTAGCTGGTCTACGCCCAGAACTAGACGCCGCCCTTTTTGATATCGGGAAGGACATTCAAATTTTTACTCACATTCAACACGAGGCAAAAGGTGTAGGTAATGCCCTAGAGTGTGCGCTCCATGCTGTTGAGGGGCCGATGTTGATCTTACTGGGAGATAACGTGCTCATGGACGTCCATAGCCCTACAACAGCGTACTCGCCTTCCACTGCGTCAAAGAGGCTCGTAGACCAATTCAATTTACACGGAGAAGCCACAGTTGGTTTGATGGAGGTTCCGGAAGACCAAGTCAGCCATTACGGGATTGTTTCGATGGATGGAACTTCCATAACGGAAATGATCGAAAAACCGCCGCTTTCTGAAGCGCCCAGTCGGATGGCTATGTGTGGGCGTTATGTTTTCCCCGAGTCGACAAAAATACTTCTTGAAAAATTCTCCTATGAGCGATGCGGTGACTTGCAAACCATTGCTTTACAGGAGCACTGGATGAAGGAGGGTGCGCTCCATGGCATTCTCTTAGATGGAATGCAATGGTACGATTCAGGCTCGCCACTGCTTTGGCTACAGGCCCAGGTTGACCATGCTCTGAGAAGGCCAGAGTACGAAGAGTCAATGCGGCAATGGCTGGAACAACGGTTGGAGCATTAACGCTGACCGGGTTTCCAAAAAGTAAACGGCTCAGGCAAGTCTCCTTGCGCCCGCCTCAATGCCAAGTGGTCAGCGCGCTCGTTCCATCGGTGACCTCTGTGTGCCTTGACATGAGACCACGTTAATGGACGTAAACCAGCAACTTCCCGCCATAATTCTTGCACTTGGTAAACCAAGTCTTTGTTTGCTTTTGCCTTCCAAGCACCACTTGCTAGGTTTCCTGCATACTGTGAGTCTGCTCGAATTACTGCGGCATCACGTCCTCCTTCAACGAGAAGCCAACGGAGGGCTGCGGCGAAGCCACACAATTCTGCAGTATTGTTTGAACCCACTTCAGCACCGATAAAACCTGCCTGTTCCGGGTCGGTAATGACTCGGCCAGAGGTCTCTTCAACGATTTCTCCAGTTCCTCGTCCAAGCCCTGAATCACCTTTGACGACCACAAGAGCCCAAGCTGCAGGGGTTAAGCGATCAACATTTTGATTCCCAAGGCAGGACCCATCAACATAGAGGCTCCACAAGGGCGATGCGCTCAAACGCCTCACTCGCCGATCTCAGCCTTGTAACCTGCTGCGTCCATCAAGGAGGAAGCGCTTTCTGGATTATCAAGCGTCATTTTGACAATCCACCCGTCCTCATAAGGCGAGGTATTCATCAATTCGGGGGCGTCTTCGAGTTCCATGTTTACCGCAGTGATCGTTCCTGCAAGAGGTGCAAAAATTGGAGATGCAGATTTGACGGATTCCACCACTGCGAACTCTCCCATGTCTTCCATTACGTCTCCTTCAGCTGGGAGCTCTATGTATACGATGTCGGTCAACATTTCTTGAGCATGGTCAGTAATTCCAATGGTAACAGTACTGCCTTCTACTTTCAACCATTCGTGCTCTTTTGTATAAAACAAACCTTCTGGGATTTCACTCATTGTTCTGCCTCAGTTCACTGAGGGGGGTGGCCCTCATCAATCCACCGATTTAGGATTAGTTATTCCTCTTCGCTTAATTCGTTGGTGAGGACTTTAACTTCGAGTTCAGCCCAGGCGTTGTTAACATCTGAAGAACGCTTGACGTCTTCAATATCTTCACGCACGCGCGCTGCCATTACCTCATCGGTTTCAGTTGAAAATTGTGAGGCGAGAGGCCCCCTTCCGTTGGAGAGTTGCCAGCCAAGCGTTAGGCAGATGATTGCTACCAAGAAAAAACCGTGCAGTGCATTGATTGAAGTAAGGGATGACCGGCTGTCTTGTAATGCAAAACCGACGCCCAAAATCAAACCAAGGCCCGAGCCGATGAGGAGACGGGAAACGGCAACTGCGGGAGGGTGCATGGACATTCCAACATCTTCTCCCGAATCAATCAACCGATGGTCGTTGCTCCCTTCAGTAAGTTTCACGCATTAATTTGTGGATCTTGTATGGGAGCAAGGCGCGATTGACTGGAGTAACTTCTAGAATCCGACCATCATCACGGCGACGGATGTCCTGTAAAAGCGGGTGGCGGCTCTTCTTGTGAAGTGTTAGCAACGTAGGCATATCCACTTCTAACGCACTACGAACCGCGCTCACAAAGGCTTCTGATTCAACCGAAAATTTACCGATCTCGTCGATGACAAGTACTTCGCAATGGTGCTGAGCGTAATCGATTGCGGGAATTGCAACGCGGTTTAACTCCTCAATGTCAATCCCATAGCCAAGAACTCTGAGTCGTGAATCAATACTTTTGTGAGCGATGGTACCTTCTTCACCCGTCACCACATCAATGATTTTGTATCCAAGGCGCTCACCGTTTTCGAGAAGAGGTTCAGTGCGAAGTCCTCCAAGAATTGGTTTTTCAACGGTTCCACCCCGCATATGAATTTCACGGGTGCGCTCATCAACAAGCATCTTGAGAACTTTTTCCATCACTGCCGATTTACCACTACGAGGCAAGCCAGTGATTCCGATTTTTGGATGAATGCCCATTGAATTGCGTCCTCCAAAAAGTCGTACAAACAATTCCAACGGTTTATGAGATATAAAATATAGGGCTCCAAAGTAGGTTTTTCGGAAAATAAATTCGGAAAATCATACAATCAGTTGGTGATAGTGCTGAATTGCGGAAATGCCTGTGACAATTCAAGCGGGAGCATTTCCAGTTCGTAATTGTTAACGTTGTTATTTGCAGCCCAAGCCCTTGCCCATTCATCGAGGTCATCGTTGTTGAGGTGTTCGCACAACCAGTTCAATCCGTTTTGAAGCGTTTCATGTTCGTTGACCAAACGGTCTTGGATCTCTTGATGGAGTTCAATGTGATTGACGCTGTT
>CAXAHZ010000174.1:0-3664 GCA_963968875.1 uncultured euryarchaeote | reverse complement strand
GTATAACGCCCAGCACCGCCCAAACGAACCAACAAATCCGGTGGTAAGGTAACGGTTCCCGTTTCGTCGATGATGAGTTCACGGTCTTTGCTCAGGTCCTCGACATCGATGGTATCGCCGTGTTCAGCAACAAAGCGTCCATCTCGCAATTCAAGGGAGCGGTTGGCAAACGCTGCAACTTCTTTCGAGTGAGTTACGATAAGGAATGAAACTCCATCGTTTAGATGCAAGTCCTTGAACAGTGCTAGGACCTCACGGCTGGTGACCGGGTCCAATGCACCCGTTGGCTCATCGGCCAAGATCAAACGGGGTTGAGTGATGAGCGCCCGAGCGATAGCAACGCGTTGTTGCTCTCCGCCGCTGAGCATTGCAGGTAATGCATTGATTCGGTGCCCCATGCCCAACCGGGTGAGCATAGCATCAGCAAGTTGGAGTGATTTCCTGGATGAGACGCCTTGGTGACGCAGCGGTTGTGCTACGTTGTCTCGTGCATTCAAGTTGGGCAGAAGATTGCCTTCTTGGAAGATGAAAGAAACCGTTTTTTGCCGCAATTCTACCAACTCTTTTCCGGACAGGCGGGTCATGTTGTTACCAGCCAAACTCACGGAACCAGCGCTGGGTTTCATAAGTCCACCAAGACATTTCATGAGCGTTGATTTACCCGACCCTGAAGGACCGACAACGGCAATGGCTTCTCCGGATTTCATGTTGATATGCAGCCCTCTAAGAGCAACGACGTTGCCGTCTTCTGCCTTGGATTCATACACGTGGTATAGGCCATCTGCTTCTAAAATCGTATCCGCCATCTTCACTCCCCCTTGAGCACACTGGCCAAGTCTGCCGTCAGTGCACGACGTGTTGTCACGAGAAGAGCTACGACCACAGCGGCGAACACGGCCAATGACACCAGAATAATCTGGGTCCATGGATAGACCAGTGTCCTATTTATCGTGGTCGATGAACCTCCGAAGATTTGGAAGATGAATCCGAAGATGTCAAAGAATCCGTTGAAGGAGAGCGCAACACCTACTCCGAGTAGAATTCCAAGAATCATAGAAACCATGACGATGGAGAGAATCTCAAAGAGGACCAAGCGAATGATTTGATTGGGTGAGGCTCCAATGGCCTGTAGAACAGCCAACTCCTTTTGGCGCTGGCTGAGTACAAGGGAAAGGAAGACGAAACTCGAAGCCACTGCGGCTACGCTTGCGACAACAAACTGCAATGAGAGAAGTCCCGGTGTTCCGAAAATTAATCCGCCGTTCCGCTCCACGGTCTTGTGAGTACTTGACCAGTCAACAACATTTGAGACCCGGGCATCGGCTTGTATCTTTGAACCAAGGGATTCAAGTTCTTCTGCTGAAACACCGTCAACCCGTACAATCCAGTCGGTGGATGTGTAATTGTCTGCAGCGTCTTCCCCAATAAGCGAGCGCCACGAACTTTCACCGATGATAAGTGAAGAAGCAATGCTTGGGGCGCTGACTCCTGGAATGTATTCGTGGACACCCATGTAGTACATCTCGTCGGTGAATGGAGTGATATCAATACGAACCCTGCTGTTGGCCAAGAAGAACTCGTTCGCTAACGGTGTTGGTATTTCTGAGAACCCGCTTTCACATCCCGTTTCATCGGAATTGGTTCCGTCCGGGCAGGTCGTATTGCTGAGGATGGATCCGTTGAGGTCCATTGTACCGAATGACCATGCGCCTGTTAGATTAGCATCGGTGAAGTTTGCCCCCTCAATACTGCCAGGGCCAAACAATGTCACAAGGACGGTGTTTCTTAGGTCTGCACCGGTGAGGTCAGTTCCGCTCATGTCCGTGTTGAAAACGAAGGCTTCGCTAAGGTTCAATCCTGCGAGGTTTGAACCTGCGAAATTGGAGGTTGAGAGATCTGCGAGACTGAGGTTTCGGCTGTTGAGATTTTGGTTTGAAAGGTTAAGTCCGGACCAATCTCGTTCCATGAGGGCTACATAACCCTCCAAGATCGCGTCAACCGTGAGCCCTTCATCGGCTAAGCCACCTGCGGAGAAATTGACGTCGGACTTCTCCCAAACAAAGGTGATTTCGGCTGACTTACCGCTGGAGTCATCTTTCTTCAAAAGAACATCATCAAGTTGATTTTCATTTCCACCTCGGTCAGAGCCTGCGAGATCAAGGGAATAAGCAGCATCGGGTCCCGCAGTGAATCCACCTTGGGCGTAGGCAGCCATTGCCGGAGCGATTTCTGTTCCGGGCAATGCTTGTTCGCTCCATCTAAGAACATCGTTATTTCCATCCAGAAGAACATATGTCTGCAATTTATCGCCACCTTGGCTATCAGCAAGAGTGAGTTCTGGGACGCTTGTGACGACAGGGGTGACCGTTCCATCGGTAAATTCCTGAACCAGCGAGGTAAGGGCGGAAGCATTGACTCCTTGCTCCATGGTGATTTGTAGATCTGAACCCACCGATGCATCAACGGTCTTTTCATCCACCAGTGTGCCCGTATATCCTTGAACCGCTGCGAGCGTTACAATGGAGAGAGTCAAGAGCATGATGACCGCCAAACGATTCACAGATTCTGCAGAACCTGAGCCTTTCAAACCGCGCTTTACATCGTTGAGGAGTGGAGTCCTGCCGAGGAGGACCTGCATGATCTTGGGCCCTTTGGCTCCAATTCTTCCAAGCAAGAGTGCTCCTCCAATCCACAAAGCAAACGGTCCAAAGATACCGATAAGTCCTTCGATGAAGAAGTTGGATACGATACCGTCATCATTCACGTTCATCTCAAGCCATGTATCCACGACAGCGAGCATACCGAAGAGGAAGGCAGCCCAATGCAACCAACGCTTAGGTTGTCCTTTAGATGCTGATTTGCGGACACCTTCTTCAATTTCAAGTTCTATGAAATCTCGTGCTCTCGACCTTCCAAACAACAAGGCGAGCCCGAGAGTGGTCACTGCGGTAAATACGGTAGCGCCCACGCTCAGGGTTGGATTAACATCAAAATCACCTGTTCTGAATTCCATGAATCCAACAGCAGAAAGTACAATCGGAACCGAAAATAAAGCAAGCAGGTATCCCGCAAGCCACGCTACAGAAGACATCACGAAGAGTTCCAGCAAGACCATGCCTTGCAAGCTCTGCCCGTCGGCACCGATGACACGGTGAATACTAACTTCTCTTCGCCGTTGTTCAAGAGAGAGAACAAGCCCGTAAATCAAGACTGCAAGAGAGAGAATCACAATAGGAATCATGATGATGTAATCAAAGATTTGAATTAAACCTAAGAAGATATTCAGGAAGGTGATGGTTCCGCTTACGATGTCGGTGTAAAACAACTCAACGCCTTCGTCGGTGTAATTTCCGGCCTGTACCCGGGTACCGAGGTTTTCAAGCCATTCCGCAGCGTCTGCGGTTGATGAAGTGGGCAGTTGGCCACGGTCGATGGTGACTCCGAGGTACATGTGGTCGTTGTCCATCAACGTGCTACGTTCTGATTCATCCAAAACTTCCCATGTTGAGAAAATCGGATTGAATGGAAGTGTTGGATTTCCAAAATCCCACGGCTCATAAATCCCCATAACCGTCAAATTCTCAACGGTCATCATCATTCTGCAGTAAAGCATTTCATTCTCTTCGGGGGTAACTTCACCGGCACAATTCTCATCGGTTACCGT
>CAXAHZ010000173.1:0-3676 GCA_963968875.1 uncultured euryarchaeote | reverse complement strand
AACAGAGCCTTCTCCAGTATCCGAAGAGGGGACCATCGTCACAAGAGCACTTGCTTCGGTTTCATCTCCTCCCCAGGCATCAAGATGTTCTCGCGTGCGAGGGGTACAATCGCCCAAAATGTACATTGGGTCACCCACGCCAATTGCGGAAACTTGCCACTTCCATTTTCCTTTTTTCCATTCTTCAACGAATGAACCTAATCTTTCAGTTTTCTTTTTGTCTTCCCAAAGGCTGGGGTCAATAAGAATCCCGCCGCTTCCATCATGGAGAATAAATGGCACGCCTCCATTGCGAGTTTCCTGTTTCTGCCAACTGCAGCTTTGACCATCATCCGTCTGCGTGCAGACGTACTTGTAAGACGACCACGACCAAAGAACCGTACCTTCCATTTCCCGACCGCCAACGCTGAATGCAGGAGTTCCTGCAGATGAAGGCCTAACCTGTCCAACAATCTCAGCTTGGCCGACCGATACACTCCGAATCGGACTTGTCGGTAAATCGTTGATGGTCTGAGATAATTTCGCTTGCTGGTAGGCTTTGAAGAACCAAAAGAGATTGACAAGAGTCACGATGAGGGTCATGATCCATCCTACAAATGTGTGAAAGCCCGAACCATCCCGGGCACGTAAGTCGGCAGATAACCAAATGAACGAAATTGAAAATATGAGCGCACCCAAACTGTAAGGCGTGATCATTGCAGGTCTTGGCGTCCCAATTCTACGTGGATGCTCCAGAAGAAGAGAACCATCGCCATCTTGGGCGTATGGATTGGCATAGGAAGTGGGCAGGGGAGGACAGCCGAAGAGCCAGTCATCAGAGGCTTGCCGATACGGACGCTTTGCCGGGCCCAAAATCTGACCTTGTGGGCCACAGTGTTGGAACGCTCTGCCCTGGGAACCCAATACGCCTACTGCGGAAGAGACATCTTTGGCATTCACTCTGTTCTGTTTACGTATTTTTCTCAAGTCATAACGCAGGGATGGCTGAGTACTGTACATGAAAAACAACCCGCCAATGCCGGTGATAAGAAGGGCCCAGCGGCCTGCATCTTCACGTTGCGTGACCTCAGGGGGTCTCTTGAAATCGTCAAAACCACCGACTTCAGCAACGGATAATACTTGGTAGTATTCAATTGGTTCATTCTGAACAAGCATGTAGGCGATCAAGAAACGATTATCCTCACTGCCCGGTCCATATCCTTCAATATCACGTTCCCATGGACTGTTACAAGCCGGCTCGAAAAACTCGCCCTCCGGATCTAAAACCTCGGATTTGTCAAACGATGTCGTAATGGCATCTCCTTTGTGATCTATGAAAGTAAGCGTCGTTTGGGACTTCAAATCAATCGCATAATTGTAGTCAATGTTTCCTTCATCATCCTCGCTTTCATAACATCCTTCAGTAGCGATTATGCCGTCTTGAAGTTCAAGAGGAATCAAGACAAAGGCTGCATCTTTTTGTTGATACTGAGCTTGTTCATATCCATCTTGGAGTGGCTGAAAATTGTAGGAACCGACCTCTCCGATTTCATCCAATCGGTCGGCTTCAGAAATCTGAGGAATATCGGGGACGGATAGACCGTTAGAATACATCCCAAAAGCGATCATAAACATGGATGCTGCAACTACGTATCCAATAGCATGCTTCCATGTCGGCATGGGTATTTGGAAGAATCCATGGTCCAAATCTCTAACATCGGGATGGTTGTCCATAAACGCTGAATCGTTCAATCATTCTTAATTCAATTCCCTCATTTCACCTTCCGAGGGAGAATACAGTGCCGGGGGCAGGATTCGAACCTGCGAAGCATTATGCAGAGGAGCTTGAATCCACCCCCTTTGACCACTCGGGTACCCCGGCTTCTTGGTTCGGGGTGATGCCATCTCTTCTTGACTATTCCTCTTGCGAGGTGTCCAAAAGTTCCAGCGGCCTTGGTGGTGGGCGAGCACTGAAAACAATACGTCGTATCTTTGCTCGCTGATAGTCTTCCTCTCTTTCAGACCAGCGCTGTCTCGATACAAACAAGACAAGCCCCGCTAACACCACAGACAGCATTGACAAACTCAACATGGCCATTTCACCGTCAGCCCGGTCACCGGTGACTTCCTGAATATCTGCCAATGGGACAGGTATTCTAGGCGTTATGTTCTCAATTTCAACGGTTAATCCAAGACGCCCGGTCTTCCACGCTTCAACTTCCCATACGTAATTTGACCATTCACCGGTTGTAAGTTGAAGAGATTCGGTCTGGAGAAGTGTTCCTTCGTCATCACGAAGGGAGACAGTGAGGTTACCATCCAAGAGACCTTCGTTCGCCACGCGGACGAAAACAGAAACATTTTCTCCTACAGTTGGCCGGAAGGGGAGCGCAGAAATGTCCGTAAATGTGGGTTCAAATGCCACCCAAGTGATTCCAACAGTGAACGGGTCACTCTCCGTCCCCAATCCTACCAAGGGCCGCCCTGACCGGTCAACTCCGTCGAACCAAACCACAAGCAAATCACTTCGTTGGAGTTCTGCGTCGGCAGGTTTGAGGTTTAGTGTCCCTTCATATATGAATTTGGTATTGAGTGAGATACTGAGTGGCACATTGATTTGCCCGCGTGTTCCTTCAACTTCATCGCCATTGCGGTAAAAGACATGATGAAGCACGATTGGCCCATCGGGCATGTTTGTATCGTCGCTAATCATGACGGTTAACGGGATTTCTTCCAAAGCGTCCGAGGTAATGCCCTGTAACGAGCCAGGAGCTAGAGTGAGTTGTGGAGACATATCGTCAACAATTAAGGCATAATCAAGGGATGAAAGATTGTAGTCTTCAAAACCTTGGACGTTGACATAAAGTTGACCAAAATCACGATACATTGTGTTCTCGCTGACAACAACATCAAACACAAATAAACCTTGATTGGAATGAGTAATGTTGCCAAACTCTTGGCGCTCTCCATCCGTTAATTCCCACGTCAATTGACCTTGTACAGGAAGATATTCTGCAAGATAATCGGTGGCCAAGTGGAACACTCCAACTTCATGATGGACTCTGTCGTTTCGGTGAAGCCAGTGTGTGGTTTCGTTGTCTAAACCGATGGGTTGTGTGATATCCGTGATGTTGAGCCACCTCAATTCCACTGCGTTTGACGGATTCCACTTTAATCGGTTAATCTTGGATAGCCCAAGGCCCAAATCGTTCCCTTCGTCAATAACTTTGAGTGAAGGGATCCAGTCACCGGATGCGATTTCAAACGTTGCGTTCCAATGCAAACGGAAATGGAATTGGACGAAAAATACTTGCGACAAAGGCCGTTGAGTGATGGAGATTGTGGGTTCTTCCAACAAACATGTAGCGTCGTATTGAATGTCTCCGAATCTTGGTTCATAATTGATACTGCAATCGTCAGGTCTGTCTCTCCCTAACAGGGCGAATTGAATGCTCTCGAGGGAATTGAGACCGTTAGCATCTGAGATCTCGAACTCAAAGGTATGATTCTTTCCCGCAAATAGAGTACCATTTTCAGCGTCCATTTGTATGGTATCGCCGTTGATTATCGTATCAAACCTACGTTGAACAATGAAGGTCGCTAAATCGGTATCTGCACCAAAATCACCTCCGCCTTCCAGTGAATTACCCCCTAAATCTTGACTTTCTAAAACAACGCTCACTCGTCCTGTATCGCT
>CAXAHZ010000172.1:0-3692 GCA_963968875.1 uncultured euryarchaeote | reverse complement strand
GTAAAAGTGTTCATCAATCCAGATGACGAAGTTGACTACACTCGCGAGCATGAAACGATGTACGTGGGCGGGTAGATACCCGTTACAGGAATATCAAAATTACATTTCATATATACGGACTCCATGCTTGGAGTGTTGGGTCTTATGGATATTAATGGAGGATTTTCGTAGAATTTATCCGCCGTTTTACATTTAGTTCTCGTGGCAAAAGAGTGTCTTTTGGTTGAATCTACGCTCGTATATCTGTCCCGGAGGCACTCGTCAATTAGGATGATTAAATTCCATTATGTTTGACGTAATTTTAAAAAACAACTTAGCAGTAACTCGTTTAATCAATATTTCCGGGTTGCTTTTTGGCAATCTTTTTGGGCGGTCTTTATATGCTAACATAACACTCGTACTTCCACATGTCAGCCACCCGGAACACATACAGTAAGAAAATAACACGAGCAAACCCTGGTCTCATTGTCGTCCTTGTGGACGGCTCTTATTCCATGAGTGAACAATGGGGGGGAAGTGGTACTCTTTCAGAGGGCGCTTCCTTTGCTTTGAACCGAACCCTTCGAGACATCGCGCAAAACGCTTGTTACAGCGCGGAGGATGGGATTAGAGATTACATCAATCTTGCAATCTACACGTACGGTACTGAGCCGAACGACGGTCAGGGTGTTGATTGGACGGTCGGGAACACGCCGGAACCTGGTTCGTCCTACATGTCCGCCTCCGAATGGATCCCTTCCGCTCTCCGCCAGGAAAAGACCGATATCGGGTCACTACCAATATGGATTGAACCCTCTGCAGTTGGTTGGACGCCAATGTGCAATGCCTTCTCTACCGCTGCACGTAGCGTCCAGCAGCACATCTCTGAGTATCCGGACTCTTTCCCTCCGATTGTTATCAACATCACCGATGGTATTCCAACGGACCACAACGATGATTGGTCTACATTTGCAAGGGCAGCCTCAGCGATCACAGAACAATCCACGTCCGATGGCCACGCCATGTTGTTCAACATTCACATTGATGGTAGCGGTCAGCAGAACTCGATCTTGTTCCCAGACGCTCCTGTAACGCACTCAATGTATGCTCAACAGATGGGAGAGATCTCGTCGATTTTGCCAGCCAACATGGTCAAGCGTGCCAACGAGAAACTCTCTCTTGACATCTCAGAAGCCGCTCGCGGTTACTGTTTGAACGCAGATTTGCAGCAACTGTCGGCCTTTCTCCAAATCGGAACCTTCGTGCCGGTCCAATCTTGAGGTGATATCATGAAAGCAACAACACAATCTCCAGCTCTCGTTCTTTTTCTCGTTGACGGTTCTCACTCAACCGGTGTATCATGGATGACCGATTCACAGCAAGGAATAGAGGAAAGCATTGCATCTACACTTGAAACTGCCGTCAATCGTGCGCTTCATGACCTGGTTGTGAACGTCTGTTACCAGGAAAGTGAAATTTGCAACCGAATTGCCCTTGGGCTCTATGTTGCTCAGGAAGACTCCGTTTCATGGAGCCTTGAAGAGGATGAACCTGAAAGCGGGTGGCTTCCATCTGACCATTGGGCAACTCTCGCTCAACAAGTCGGTGGTTCACCCCAATGGTTCAACCTTGACCCTAAAGGAAAGACTCCCTTGCTGAAGGGTTGGAACCGTATGTATGCCATCCTTTCAGAATTCTATACCCAGTTTCCCCAAAGCAGCGCCATGTTGGTCACGCTAACTGACGGCTCATTTGAAGAACTCAATTTTGACAAGGAGACGACCGATGAATTGGTAAAATTGCAGCAGATAACAGTTGGTGAGCGAAGTTTTGTTCACCTTCTCGCTCACATCAGTGCAGACGGGGATGAACCGTTGGTATTCCCTGTTGAGCGCCCCAGTGAAGACGTTTCTTCGATGCTCTATGATTTGTCAACTCCACTGCCCGGTCATATGTTCGGGGGATCTCAAACACCTACCCTAGGAGGCGTTTCACTTTCCCCTGAATCACGCTCCTACATCCACAATGCGGACCCAGTTCTGCTCTCGGATATGATCCAACTCGGCTCCAGGGTCGTCGATGGTAACGGACCTCGCCCCTTGCCCATACCCGTATTTGAAGAGGAATGAACATGTTGACATCTGAATGGTTGCCTTTGCTAGAGAAGTGCGAAGAGGCACTTTTGGAATCTTTGAATTTGAACGGATACTCTCTTGTTAAGGGCGGTCCGTTTGGGAACAGTCTGGAATATCGTCTTGGAGCATCATGGCTCGTCCTTGAGGCTTGTCACTCACAAAAGCCTTCGTTGGCACTAAGAGTCCCGATTTCGGACGTTTTCGCTTCTTCTGAGCACATTAAGCGTTTGAATTACATCAGTGAAAAAATGGATGAGGAAAGCATCGCTTGGTTTCCAAGCTTTGAAATGGAGGAATTTGATTTTGGCCCAGAACCTGGATTTCAGCCATGTCCCGTTATGGTCATGCATTGGGTCGACGGTGAACCTCTTTGGCGAGTACTTTATCGCGAACGCAAGAGCCCTGAAACGCTCAAGGGCCTTTTGCATCAATTCTCCAGGCTGATCGATGAAATGACTTCCGCAGGCTTTGATCACGGTGACATTTCAATCACAAACATGCGAGTTATGCCAAACGGAATGCTCATGTTGTTGGACCCCGACTCACTTTCCCATGATGATTTACACATTTTACAAAACGTTGAATTGGGACACCCGACTTGGAATCATTCGCATCGTACCACGAAGCACACCACGAATTTACATTTGGTTCCAGCGGCTCTCATGAAGTGCTTTATTGAAGCCCTCATCGAAGATCCTGACCTGCTTGCCGTTGAGCCAGACCCCGAGGAATTCTTCTATACCGAAGAGGATCTTAAGGACCCCTACGATTCGTCAAATTTTGACCGTTTGATGGGTGCTTTCGGATTGTCTCATTCAACCAAAAAGGACCTACACCCCCTGTTCGATTTAATGGCAGCTCTCGATGGTGATTTTGATGACATCTCTCTTTGGCTTAGAGCACCCGAGCGCGAGAAAAAGAATCCTAAGGTCACCATCCAATATCTTCTTGATACGGACATAAAACCTCGTAAGAACCCTAACAGGAATCCAAACATTCGCCCGATAAAACCTGGAAAGAAAGGATGGAATGCTTCCAACTTTGCTCGTGAATTTAATTTCTTTAGAAAGCATTCAGAAAGCACCAAAGAGGATTGATGACGATGACGATTGAAAAAATAACTCCAACGCCGACCGAGAATGCAACCACTTCAGTGGCAAAGTATGTGACGAGAACGTTCCATATTTTTCCAATTCCCGGTTGGAAGGTAACATCAGTTGAGATTTCTGATAAGGAAATGAAGGCAGCATTTGATTCCTTAAATCGCTCGATTCGGTTGTCAGAGCAAAAGGCTAAGGCTGCACAATCCAAGGTGGACGGAATTGCCTCTCAGTACAATCGGGCGAATGCATTGCTTGAAACGACCAAAAGAAAACTAGAGGAAGCGACTTTGGAAGCGAAGAAAGTAAGTAAACTCAAAGCGGACCTCCGTACAGTTCATTCTGCTCTCAATGAAACCCGTGGAACCCTCGGCCGCTCTCAGACTCAAATCTCAGCCTTAAAGCGCCAGGAAGCGGCGCTGCAAGCCAGCGAAAACCGCCTCAACAGCAAACTTTCAACCCTCCAAAAACAACGAGA
>CAXAHZ010000171.1:0-3705 GCA_963968875.1 uncultured euryarchaeote | reverse complement strand
GGAGTCAGCGTATATTCATTGGTCATTTCACCATCACTCACACGCATCCATTCCAAGCGAAGGAGACCAGTATCGGTACCCGTAGCATCCAATTTACCCGTAACCATGACATTGCCCATATTTTGCAAGGTCACGATGGTGGTGGACGAACTGTCAATCCCCAGTGAGATTTTACCGTCTTCAAGAAGAACCGCAACAAGGGTATTATCCGGCCAATCCGGTTCAACTTGATAGCCAACCGATTGTTCGATGACAACGTTACTTCGCATTGAACTCACGGCCCGGAATGTGACGCTCTTCTGCCCAGCAGGGGCATCGTTAGCTACGACACATACCCAAGGCAGTGCTTCCGAAGACAAGCCTGGAGCGAGTGTTACCGAAGTGGAAAGACCACAGTCCACTCCTACGGAATCCACGGTAAATGTATCCGTCCCTGAACCTGTATTCGTGAGAATAATACTTCCATAAACAGAGTCGCCAGGTTTAGCACTAGCGACATCCCCCAACAACCCGATTTCAGCTGATGCAACCACTGGCCGAACAATGACGGCAAAGGTATCTCCAAGGGCCCCAGTAGATGTAGAGCTGACTGAGACATTTACGTTCATTCCTGAAATTGGGGCTCCCGAGGCGGTTTCAAGTGCAGACAAGGTTACTGTTTTGGTTTCACCGGGAGTCAAGGTAAGCGTGAGGTCAGAAAGCGAGAACGTGAACCAGAGATTGGTTGCTGTGGACGACAATTCAATGACGTATGTGTCAGCACTCGTACCAAGGTTTGTCACCTGCAGAGTGAGGTTGCTATCGCCTTGTGGGTGGGCATCAATTTCGTTTTGAGCACTGTTGATCATGACCTCAAGCCGGTCTTCAATAATCAAGTCAAGAGAAAGCGAACGTTCCGTCGCACCTTGGCCGAAAGCAATCGTAAGCGCTGTGGATGAAGGGTTTGCGGACAGTGAGGCCGTAATGGAAAGGTTGACTGTGGCTGTTTCGTTGCGAAGCAGCGTCACGGTTGAATCACTCAATTGGCCGCTAACACTTGAAGGAAGACCGAGAATACTTGCCGTCAATTCAAGATCTGCAGTACCGCTGTTAATGACCTCAATAGGAATGATTGAGTTCTGACCTGGCGTGATAATGATTCTTCCATCAGTCGGACCGACCAGTGTTATGTCCCGAACGGGCACCGCATTGATATCAACTCCTAGTGATGCATTCATCCCTCCATAGGTCACTGAGAATTCTTGTTCAAGAATTCCAAAGAGTCCAGTTGGCCCGTTGGTATTTACGGTCCATATACCCACCTCACCAGCAGCAACGGCTACACCCGATGATGAAACGAGCGATGTGGTTAGATTGGGATGCTGGATGGGGTCTAAGAAAAACGTGACATCCTCACTCCCGGTATTGTTGATACGGACTTCGTAATTTACTCCATCGCCTGGGACCAAGTCAACGTTTGTTGAGGGACCTGTTAGCGAAAAATTGACCAGTTCATCGACGTTAACCGAGAAGAAAAGTAAGCCACCCGGTATTATTTGTTCGTTGAGTGAATCCACTCCAAGAGTTATGTCGCAAATATGAGAAGCATTCGCTTGCTCACTTATTGTAATCGCAATTGGTACGGACACAACTTCCGCTGGTTGAACTCCGAGATTCTGCGGTGATGGCAAAGCGACTTGGCACAACCCTCCCGCAGACAGTCCTGCAACCCAATTGAGGTCAACAACACCATTACCGATGTTTGTCACATTGACTTCCGTCAGAGTGGTTTGACCTGGAAGGAAAAGGTCATTCTGAGAAGTAAATGACATACTCAGTTCATTCTCGGCCTCAACATGAACCACCAAAATGGTAGACGTGGTCACGTTGCCGTTTGTTGAACCAATCGTCAGTTTGAATCCATAATAATCGGGCACTGCGTTTGATGGAACGGAAAGATCAAGGGTCACTGTTTGGCTTGAGCCTGCTGCAAGATTGCTAATTTCGTCATCAACCCATTGGAGGTACCAACCATTGGGGATGGAAGAGCCCATTCCGAACGCCGATGCTCCGCTCACTTCCCAAGGATAATACGACATACCAGCAGTTTGGTTGAATACCGTATCGTCAGCGGCTTGTTGTAATTCAAGCTTTACGGAAGCGGATATTGAAACTGAATCATTACTGCCTGAACAGGAATCACCGCTCAGGGTGGAGAACATGACGCAAGCTGCGAGGTAAGACCCTTTTAGAGAGGGGTGACTTCCATCAGCAGTGTACAAGTCGTAGAATAAATTCCCTGCTTGAGTGGCATTGGTACCGTTGGCTTCTACCGCATCGTGGACGGTTTTGAATGCAAGCCCAACCGGTGCAATCCAAACCGTATTTCCGACCGTAGTGATGTTCTCAGCATACCTGGTATATCCTTCTGCCAATCGGCTTTGCATGGTGGTGAAATTGTTGTTGAAGCTGTAGCTTGAATCACCGTTCCGGCGACCCCATGTCATGAAGAGAACGGTTTCTGCTCCTTCTGCCTCAACCTCGGTACTGATGTCAATTGCACCGTTTTTACTCGCCTGCCAGTCGGTGTTATTGGTTGGGAAAGAAGGCACCTGGCTTTGGTCTTGAAGCACAACATAATCCCAATTGGAGCCTCGCAGTGAAGTGTTCCACTGATTTCCAGCGCCGGCCAAGTTTTGTCGGTGGGCCGCCATCGTCATTCCTCCACCGGTATTTGCATCAACCGTTCCGTTGATTCCCGCAGAATCTACAATATCTTCAACGAGCATTTCAAGAGAATTAGCCGAAGTGTAACTGTTTCCGTACATCAGTACACTCAACGAGGAATTACTGCTGGAGTTGGTACCGTTGGTAGAATTACCTGTTGAATTCGTTTCGTTCGTCGGCGTGGTTGTGTTTGAGTAATTTGCCCACCAACCGGAGAGGTCGGGTTCAACCTCTACATCGAGGAGGAACGTATCGGTCACGCTACCTAGATTCTCAGCGGTGAAACTCAAACTCAAATTCCCACCGGCAAGCGTGGTTGAAAGAGAGGAACCGACGCTGCTTAGTGACGGCTGATAATAGGGGGCTACGCTGAGGTAAACTGTGATCGATGAACTCACGTTTTGGTCCGGTTCAGTGATGGTTACCTCAAAAGAGCCGCTATCAGACGTTGTGGCACCTTCACTAAGGCGAACGATGATGGTGGTATTTTTGGACCATGTCGGGAAGACATTGTTCACCGTTTGATCAACTGCTATAATCTCCCAATACGAAGCGAGGCTTGAGTCATCAATGCTGAGGTTGTAGTGTTCAATACTTGAGCCATTGTTGTTGATCGTGAGCGTTACGTTTGTAGATTGTCCGGGCTGAAGAACGACGTGACTGGAATCCACAGAAAGGTGAATGCTCGGGTCTGCAGATGCAGTCGTCACGAGCGGAGAGAGACCTGTGAGCAAAAGCAGCAGGGTGAAGCCAATGGCGCGAGAAGACCGGCTGGACATAGAAAGACCAGTAGGGACCTGTTCATGAGACTTCGGGCAACAAGGGTGGTGAATCTCACGCTTCAAGAAGCGATTTGAGCAGTCCATCGTCAAGATGTTCCCAAGGAAAATGATCACCGTATGGAACTCTACCAAAATGGCCACCAGAGGCCGTAACTGAATAGATGGGGTGGTTGAGTTGCAACGCCTCTGCAATCGCAGCAGGACGGAAGTCAAACAC
>CAXAHZ010000170.1:0-3737 GCA_963968875.1 uncultured euryarchaeote | reverse complement strand
AAGGGGCTTTCTCCGATTCCGTAAGAAGTGGCATATCCAACGGGATTGTAGGGTTGGCTAGTGTTCACAATTGAAGGGCCACAGTCGCCGTAGCTTAGGGTACCATGGACGGCGAATACATGAGGGGGTTGCTCCATAGCCCTTCTTGCTTTGAGCATCGATGAAAAAGCGATGTTGGTTTTTCTAGCCACTTCATCCCTTTCACGTCTTGTACTTCCGTTGGGGCGTGCCGCAACGACCACACAATCAAACTTTGAGAGAAGGCCAGCCCAGTCGGAGGCTTGGAATAAATCAAATTGAATCCAACCGTCTTTTTGAGCAGGGGGATGGTTGCAGTATGTTGGCGTGATGCTAATGTGTGCTGGTGCATTGTTGAGTAGGGCGCCCCCGACAAAACCATTCCCTCCCATCAACAGAACCTTCATCACCGCTCCACACGAGGGTCGTTTATTGAGTGTTCCGCGCCTTATCCGTGTTACCGATTGCCACGGCGCGATTAAATAGGGGTGTTAAGTCGGCAAGATACCCACGTCTGTGGATGGAGTTGACAACATGTCCCGAAATAGCACATCTGACCAAATCAAGAAAGCCCTTGGTGTGAAGAAGTGCAACGGCAGTGTCGACTCCGCGACCGAAAGTCTACCTCTTGAGAAGGCCATGGAAGTGGCCCGAACAAAGGCAGCCCTAGGTCATTTGACCGGAGCAGATCTGAAAGCACAAACCAAGGAAGTCATCGGGACTTGCGTGGCAATGCGTGTGAAGATTGACGGTCATTGGGCCAATGAAGCCCTCGCGATCATTAACAAAGGAGAATGGGACGAGCGTTTTAATTGAAAATCACGGACCGCGGAAGAGGTGTCTAGGCACTTCGTAGACCGCAGGGGTGAATAATATGGAAGAAAAAATCAGTGAAGCAATCAAGGCGGCTGTTGAATCAGCACCGAAGCGTAAATTTGTCGAGTCCGTGGACATCTCGTTCACCATCAAGGACGTTGACTTGAAGAATCCTACCAACCGTATCAAGGAAGAAATCCGTCTTCCTTCAGGCCGCGGTCGTGAACTCAAAGTCGCCATGTTCGCTGCTGGAGAAGCAGCTTCCAAGGCAAAAGCAGCAGGAATTACCGTTTTCACTCCTCAAGAGATTGAAGACTTCGGAAGCAAGAAGGGACGTGCCAAAAAGGTCGCCAATCAATTTGATTTCTTCCTTTCAGAAGTCCCACACATGGGGCTTATCGGTCGTTACCTCGGTGTCGTCCTCGGTCCCCGTGGAAAAATGCCACGTCCGGTGCCCCCTTCCCTAGACCCGGGCGTCCTTGCCAACGGTCTTCGAAGCACAGTGGTCATCAAGTCAGGTGACAAGATGACCTTCCACGCATCCTTTGGAACGGTTGAGCAATCCCATGAAGAACTCATGGCCAACGCCATGGAAGTCTTTACCCGTGTTACCAACAAGTTGGAACGTGGAGTCGGTAACATCCGCTCCCTTTTCATCAAGACAAGCATGGGCCCAGCACAACGTATTGAGGTGATCAATTGATTCCTAAGGTCGTTTCATGGAAGAAGGATACCGTTGCGGACCTTCACTCGTTGTTGACCGACGGGACCACTCTTGCAGTCATTGACATTCACGGCGTTCCCGCCGGCGCAATGATCGGTATGCGTGCCGACCTCCGTCAAAACATGAAGATTCAAGTCGCAAAGAAGCGACTGATGAAACTTGCATGGGAGCGTGCAGGATTCAACGCAGATGAACTTGAGGAACTTTACTCCTCAGCAGTTCAACCTGCTTTGGTTTCTTCATCATCATTGAATTCATTCGAGATGTTCACTGCACTCAAGAAGACCGAAGCCGGTCGTGCTGCTAAGCCTGGTGATGTTGCGCCTTACCAAATCGTAGTTGAAAAGATGGACACTGGTATGCCCCCTGGCCCTATTGTCGGTGACCTCAACTCCGTTGGAATTCCTGCAAAGATTATGCAGGGAAGCGTCCAAATCCAAAAGCGAACGGTGATTCTAGAAGAAGGCGAAGTCTTTGAAGGCGAACTCGGTATGATGCTGTCAAAGATTGGCATCAACCCGATGGTCACAGGACTGCGATTGTGCGGAACTCTTGAAGATGGAACATTGTTTGAGCCTACGACTCTTGACATCGATTACGAGCAATTTGAGAGCGACCTCATCAGCTATGCTGCTGGTGGATTCAACCTCGCTTGTAACATCACGTGGTTTACCACGCAAACGATGCCTACACTCCTTGCAAAAGCCAGCGGAGAAGCGCTGGCAGTTGCTCTGGAAGCGGCGGTCGCAACTGCAGACACCCTTCCACACTTGGTGGCTCGTGCCCATGCCAGCGCTCTTGGCGTTGCAGGCACATTGAGCCCCGACGCACTCGACGACGAATTGGCTGCCATGATGGGCGCTGCTGCAACCGCAGCAGCTTCAGCAGCAGCCACTGTTGACACGAGCGCTTCCGATGCCCCAGCCGAGGCAGAAGAAGATGAAGAAGAGGAAGAAGAGGCCGGATTTGACGGACTCGGAAGCCTATTTGGCTGAACACACAAAAATTGAGGTGAAAAAATATGGAATACGTATACGCTGCTATGCTACTGCACGCTGCTGAAAAAGACATTGATGAAAAGTCGGTAAAGGCTGTCCTAAAGGGCGCTGGAGTCGACGCTGACAACGCCCGAGTGAAGGCCCTGGTTGCCTCCCTTGCTGGTGTTGACATCGCTGACGCCATGACCCAAGCCGTTGCTGCACCCGCTGCAGCTGCTGCCCCTGCCGCCGCTGGCGGTTCTGACGCCCCTGCCCCTGTAGAAGAGGAAGAGGAAGAAGAAGAGGAAGCAGGCTTCGACGGTCTTGGATCCCTTTTCGGTTGAGAAACGGTATCGAGCGCCGCCGAGCGCACTCTTGGACGCGACATGCTCGCTTCCTTCGCGTGATGCACGGTTGACAAACTCGGTTCCCTCGCGGCAACACCTCGCCTTGACGGGCGGGACTGCGAACGACCGTGCATGCACACACACGAACACAATACAATGAGCGTAAGCCATGCGTAGAAGGGTTCAACACCTCTTCACAGTTCGAAGTTTCATGGTGCGAAGAGCAACCCTTGATCTTGAGGTCAGTGTTTCGCCCATCGAAGCCATACGAATCTTTCGTGAATTAGCGGAAGAAGCCGGATGGCCGCTGGAACGCCACGAGGGTTCACGACTTGTTGACCGGTTTGCCATCATCATGCCTATGGCTCAATCAGCCAGGACTCTCGGTGTCAAAATTCTTGATGGGCCCCTCAAAGGAACAGAACTTACCTGCTGGTCAGAAACCAGAGGCTCCGCAGGAGCCGTCAACATCGCATCTTGGCTTGTCCCTGGAGGTCATGACCAACCTCACTCAACAGCGATGATTCAGCACTGGGTGGCTCGTTTTTCCCGTTGCCCATGGCGTTGGTCATTTGGAGAGCGCTCCAAGGTCGGATACCTCTTGCCAGTATGGCGGAAATCGAGGAAGACGTTCACTTCTCTTGGATTTGATACGACAAAGGCTGGATGGCCTTATGCAGCTTTCTCAACTTGGCCGACTGAGGTTTTGTCGGAATGAACCATTGATGATAGGGGGGCGCTTTAGAGGCGCAGAACCCAACTCCCCCTTTAGGGGGAGGCGGGTAGCATGAATTCTAAACGACAATCAAACAGTGCCAAATCATTGGCGTTGGTCGTGTTGATGCTCACCATGTC
>CAXAHZ010000169.1:0-3819 GCA_963968875.1 uncultured euryarchaeote | reverse complement strand
AGTTCTACAACGGATTGAGTACTGGCTCTAGGAGCATTGACCACCGCAATCCCAGCAGCACCTGCCGCCTCAAGATCGATGTTGTCAACCCCAACACCTGCCCGACCAATGACCTTCAGGCGATTACCTGATGCCCGAATGACATCGCCGGTTAATTTTGTAGCGCTGCGAATGACGATTGCATCAAACTCGCCGAGAGCGCCATCCAACAAATGTTGTGAGGAAATGGACGCTGCTACAACTTCATGACCTGCTTTTTCAAGCATCAGGACCGCTTTTTTATCCATCCCATCCGTGACAGCAATTCTCGCCATGTTTCGGGTTTCTCAAGGAAGGTGGATGAACCTTGGGTTTATTGATATTTGAACCACGGCTTTCAACAACCCCTAGCGCCTCGCCATAATGAGGGTGGGCAATGGCGACAGATGTGGAAGCCTTACTTTGGGGAGCGGGAATTCTCGCACTTCCCCTCATTATGGCCTTACCAATGCGTCTTGCGTGGCAAATTTGGGTCGGTATTGGACACGAAGTATCCGAATACAGAACCATTGTTCGCCAGATTGTAGATTCTGGCCATCAAGTTTCTTCATTTTCTCAAACATTGGACGATATTGCTCGGAACTTGAGAATCAGTCCTGCTAAACAGAGACTGATTGAGGCTGAATTGCTCCATCCGCTCACGATTTCCCATTTCCTCCTACTTCCCGCATTGCTCATTCTCCCATTGACGGCGATTATGGCCCTACCAGTGGTACTGATCGGTTTCCCATTCATGCTTTTTATGGAGTTTCTGCTCATTCGGAAAAAAATGTTGATTTCTGGCCTTCGTTACATTGAGCGCGTCATGCATTGGCAAATTATCCACGTCCCAAAACCACACAGGGGTACAAAGGAAGATGAAACTTCAATCACTGAATTTTCGCAACATATTGAACATTTCAACTATGTCCCACAAGCTGCATTTCTGGGCCTATTCGCATGGCTCATCGTACATTGGGTTCTGAACCTTGAATCATGGACAATAGAACTAATCGTTTCATCCCTCTTGTACATGGTGCTTTTATCGATTCTTTCGGTCTTGAATACTGCCTTTGAAGCAGATTTGGTATTTGTGGACCCTGCCAAAGGAAGACTTGTTCCCGTTGATCAGTGGCTTGAGGGCGTACTCAATCCGATTGTGGGCATTGGTCTCGTATTTTTACTCGGACGTAATTTACTTGAAGAATCTAGAAATCTCGGCGGCAATGCAGTCCTGTTCGCTTCAGTTGTTTTGGCCTTGATGTACGGGGCTGCTGTTGTTGGAATATCCTACAGATGGGGCTATTCTTCATGGAGAGGAAAACGAGTCCGGCAAGAATTCCAAGAACAAGTGATTGAATCACTCAATCCACTGAGTTACGACTTAACGCGTTCAAAAGGACGAATTGATTTTAACGTACGAATGGGTATGGAAGAACGACTCAACGTTATTGAAGAAACGAACGCTCAACAAATGTCATTTGAAGACCTCCAAAACCTTCCATCGGGCGTTTCAAAGGGGAAAGCACCCGCAAATCCACTGAAGTAAGGCTCAATCCATCCAGGGAATACGTTCCGGAATTTCTGCGAATAAATTAGCAGGAACCGCCACTTTAATCTTAGAAACACTACCAAGTTTCTCTGCTGAGGCGATTTGCCAGGATTTGAAAGATTCATAATCCTTCATACAAAGAATCGGATTATTGAGCATGTTCCATCCAAGCGTTTTCATTTCTGTACCGGGGGGTTCATGACCTGAGCAAACGATCGTCTCTTCCGCAAAACGGTCCAACACACTTAGGGAATCCCAGTGAACATGCATCCTACCGCCTGGGAGGTCATCTCTACCAACTCCACCTTCTCCATTGAACAGGAAATCTCCCGTCATCATGTATCCAGGGACATGGACAATGACTGAATCCGAAGTATGGCCCGGGCAATGATGAAATTGAATCGGAATGGACCCCAGCATCAACTTTTCTTCATCTTCTACGTAGCGATTCACTTCAAGACTGGAGGTTGACTTCCACATGACATACTCGCATCCAAGTCGTTCTTTCAACGTAAAGCAGGCAGTAATATGATCGGCGTGCATGTGGGATGCAATAGCATATTTGAGTGATAGACCGTCTGATTCAAGACGGTCAATGTAACTTTGAAGGAAATCGTAAACAGGGTCCACGATGGCGGCCTCTTTTGTATTCTCATCGACGATGAGGTATGTCATTGCCCAAACTCCAGTATTCAATTGTTCAAAGAGCATGGCAACACGAACGGAAGGGGGGTTTTGAACTTTGATGCAAAGACGCCTCAAGAAGAGCGGTAATTTTTTGAAACCAAATTTAATGATTGGTTAGATACTTCAACTTCTTGAGAAGTTGTAAAAAAAGGAACCAGTCCTAGAGTAAAATATGAGTGATGATTTGAGCCTAGGCCATCAAATCACTTTGCAACTCATGCCTGTTTTGATGATTATTGGGGCAATCATGTCGCTTGGCGCTAACTTTTGGTTGCCTCCACTGCTGCTGATGACCATGTGTTTTGCATTGATGCTGTATTGGTGTTACACTCTAAGAGACCTATGCCTTGAATGGAAAGACCTGAGATTTCTCATACTTCCAATCCTCATACTCGGGACTGGCTATCTAACACACTATCATTTAGTGCCGGCTTTTTATGACCAAGCCTATCATTTGCAGATTTCCAATCGGATTCTTGACAGGTGGGCTTGGGAACCGACGCATCAGGGCATGAGTTACTCGTTTCGTCCTGAGATAATTTCAGGGATTGCAGCTGTTGAACTTTGGTTATCTGGAGAGGTGTCTACTGTTTATGCAACGCCAACTATCTTACTTGTATCCACAGCCTGGTCTATTCAACATGTTGGAGAACATTTCAGCAATTCCAAGTGGGGATTCATTTCGGGTGCTGTTTTCTGTTTATTGCCTGTTACCATCATGTTCGGAAGGACAATGCTTCTCGATGTAGCAGTAGCAGGAATGATTATTTCTGTTTTTCACCATCTAAACCTAATCGAAAGGGCCGATAGGGGCAAGCACGTTTTGATTGGTGCCCTCGCTGCTATAGTTGGTTTAACGAAATACCCTTATCTTTACCTCGGTGGATGGATTTCCATAATTTTCTTAATGAGAAAAAAAACAAAAGAAAGCAAGTACATAGCATACGGCTACTTCGTCATCATCACGCTTTTCCTCCTAAAAAACCAAATCCACACTGGGTGGATTTTAGGTCCTTTACAATCTCAAATAACGGGCACTGTTGCAAGTGCAAGTGCAATAGCCAGTGATACAGTAGTATATTCGCCGCGTATATTTTTAACGGATTTAGTAAACCAATGGGATGCTATTTTAATCTGTGTCGCACTGTACGGCGGGGCATTGATAGCTAAGAGGCAAAGCGAATATATTTCCAATTACTGGCTTTTCATATTACCAGCAATAATTTTGCACGGATATGTGCTTGATTTTGGATGGGTACGCTATTCAACTCCTTGGTTAGCACTTCTCTGCATAGGGATTCCTTCAGCAATTGTCCATTCCAACGATGAGTTCGGCGAGAGAATTCGGCGCTGGAAAATCCCATCGGTATTAATCGGGATTTTGATAATAGCCTCTGTTGGGCCGATGCTGCAAAACATTGAGAATATAGAGCCAAGATCTACGATGTTGTATGAGGTAAGGGAGAATTGGTCTAATGTCTACCTGGATGTTGGTTCTGAATTCACGGAACAAACAACAATTGTTACTGGGAGAGATATTACGATGGGGCTCTATTCTCAAA
>CAXAHZ010000168.1:0-3821 GCA_963968875.1 uncultured euryarchaeote | reverse complement strand
GGTTTTGATTTGAATGACCTTCCCGAGAACAACTGGGGGATCAAGAATGCAGACGGAATTATCCCCTATGGCCCATCGGTAATGTGGATTGGGATGCTTCTTGGAATTGTAGCGTCAACAATCGAATTACGGCGATATCAAAAAGCACAACAGATGGCAGAATCCTTCCATTCCATCCGGGAAAATCAGTGGGCTTAAATCACTTCTTTTCTGCCTTGTCCAATTGTTCGGTGACTGCCTTTGTGACGTCATCCGGCTTCATCTTAGCAGCTTGTGCTGCCTTGTCGATTGACTTTGCTTCTTCATCGCTGATTTCTCCGTCAGCAGCAGCAGACTTTATGGCTGCTTTGACGCTCATTTCTGCAGCTTCTTCGTCGGTAATGCCGAGAGCTTCCTGGAAGGATTTCAATTCCTTCATTTCTTCCTCTGAGATGACACCATCTTCCCAAGCGGAATCATATGCATGAACTAAATATTCGCGGTAAGCCTCTTGATTGAGAAGGACATCTCGAATCAAGCCAGTGTCTACCCCTGTATCTGAATTTGCCATTTCTAATAAGGCGATTGAGCGGCGAACCTCTTTGACCGCCATGTCTTTCAAACCATGTCCTGCCCAAACGGCTCCAGCTGCAGTGACTGCCGCTGCAAACCATCGCATGACGTCTGGATTGACGATTTCACCGGGTTCAATTAGGTGAAATATTCCAAGGACAGCCATCGCTGCTCCGCACATTACTTCTACCCAGTCATTGAGATCAGGCTCGTCATCAAAGACGGAGAGTCGCTCTTCTACCATGGCCTCCATATCGTCGCTCATATGGGGGGACAGGCGAAGGTGGGACTTAGGTATGTCGGAAGACCAACGAAGCCGTTGTCCTTTTGGACTGTTGGCGATGGTAGGGTATTATGGAGGGCCAAATCACGGATGTTGAGGCTCTTGGAATGCCGGGTAAATTTACTGATTTCCTGATCAATGAATGGGGCATAAAAAACCTCCATCCGCCCCAAGCCGAAGCTGCACCAAGTATTCTTGGAGGCAAGAATACACTCGTTGCGATACCCACTGCTTCAGGTAAATCACTACTTGCTTACATGGCTATGGTGGCCCGATTGAGCGAGGGGCACAAGGAATCAAAGGCCATTTATATCGTCCCCCTAAAAGCTCTCGCGATGGAGAAATATGAGGAACTCTCTCAAATCGCAAAAGCCATGGATTTGAAGATTGGCCTTGGTATTGGTGATGCAACCGCTGAAGCAAAAAATATTGACGAATGCAACATTTTAGTCTGCACTTCGGAAAAATTAGATTCCCTGTTAAGGCACAAAGCAGAACTCATTACAAATTTAACCTGTGTTGTTGCAGACGAGTTTCACTTACTGAATGACACCTCTAGAGGGCCAACCTTGGAAATCAATTTAACGCGTTTGCGCCACATACGACCAAATGCCCAACTTATCGCCCTTTCAGCAACCGTTGGCAACTGCCAAGCATTAGCAACCTGGTTGGATGCAGACCTGATACAATCAGATTGGAGGCCGGTCGCTCTTGAGTATTCAACGTTCCATGATTTTCATGTTGAGCCAAGAAAAATACAATCCTCGAATGTTAACGACGACTTATCTGAACTTGGTCCCCCGCGGACCCTTGAAGGTTTGAAAAGCCACCCTGTTTGGAGTGTGGTTAGCGACGGATTGGACTCGAAGAGTCAGGTTTTGATGTTTGTAGGCACCAGGAGAAGTGCTCAATCCGAGGCAAAAAATCTTGCGAAACGGGTTCGAAAACGTCTTGAAAAAGAAGACCCTGAACGTTTAGAACGGCTCAAAGAGATCGCGAATCGACTGGAGGGGAGAAGTCAATCCAATTTGGCTGAGCAATTGGTGCACTCCATGTCGGGTGGCGTTGCTTTTCACCATGCTGGCTTGACCTCCGGGCAACGTAAAGAGGTGGAAAAGGCCTTCAAATCAGGATTGCTTGTGGCATTAACAGCAACTCCAACTCTTGCTGCCGGTGTCAATCTACCTGCTCGCAGAGTGCTGGTTCGTGACCTGAAACGCTGGGATGACGGAATGAGCCGTCCTCTTCCAGTCATGGAAGTTCGCCAAATGCTTGGGAGGGCAGGTCGTCCAAGATACGATACGAGAGGAGAGGCATGGGTTTACTGTAAAGGAACGGATGGATGGGAGGTTGCTGATTCGGTCTCCGATCGCTATTTCTTTGGCCCTGTTGAAGATATCAGCTCAAAACTTGCGAATGAGCCGGCAATGAGAATGCACCTCCTTGCAAGTATTGCTACAGGAGGGTTGGTTCACAAAGGTTCCATTGAGCACTTTTTTTCTTCAACTTTCCTTGGTTCTACCATGCCAGGATCCCAACTTCGTGAACGATTGAACACCATGTTGGATTGGCTAGTTGAAGAACGCTTTATCCGAAAGGTAGGTGTCGATGAGAATTTTACAGCTCATTGGTTGAACGAGGAAATTGATTTGGGGCAAGAAGACGCTTGGGATGATTCACTTCCGGCTTGGGCAACTCCGGCTCAACAAACCACAGGTGTTGAATGGAACCCACATCCAACTCCACAGCACAACGGACAAAGCCAGCGTTCTGCCCATATCAATCCCTCTCTAGGATTCACAACAGCAACCTCACTCGGCAGCACCGGTGAATGGGTTCAACCTTCGGCTGAAGAACCTCATAACATGCAATATGAAGCAACTCAAATGGGAGAACGAGTGACTCAATTGTATCTCGACCCTTTGTCTGCGTCCATACTGAGAACAGGTTTGCGCAGGGCTGTACGCCGCTGTGTCCGAGCAGTACGTCCTGTAACTGATTTTGGATTGCTCCATTTGGCCGTGGCCACCCCGGATTTTAATTCACTATGGGCTAAAACCTCCGATATGGAATCCAATTCTCCTCTTTGGCTGAAGACCAATTCGGTTGAAGATGAATTGCTGATTGAACCTGGATATGCAGAAGCTATGCTGGGCAACATCAAGAGTGCTTGGATGGTAGAAGAATGGACGGAAGAATCAACCTTGCGTGACCTTGAGTCTCGTTTGGATGTTTCACCGGGAGATGTCCATCATCGTGTGGACCTCATGGGGTGGTTGCTCTCTGGCGCTCAGCATGTTCTCATGGCAGATGACGTCTTCTCGGAAGAGCATATGCATATTATTGCCGAACTTGTCAAGAAAATTAGTGTTCTTCAACAACGGGTTCGGCATGGATGCAAAACTGACCTACTTCAATTGGTAAACATACGCCACGTTGGCCGTCAAAGGGCACGTGAAATGGCGTCGTTGGGACTTCGCCAACCTCAAGATGTTGCAAACATGTCATTGCGTAACAAGAATGACCTTCTTGCTTTGAGAGGCTGGGGTCCTTTATTGCTTGAAAAGATAGAGAAAGAAGTTGAGCGCGTTTTGAGAAAGCAGTCCAACAAATCTTCAGAGCATCCACCGCAAGTTCGAGATGATGACCTCCCACTTGAGGGCGAGCGTCTTGAGGATGATTGAAATCCAAGAACCATATGGGTTGAAGCATGGAACTTCCATTTCCATGCATAGCAGTTGGACTTGATGAGTCCGATCATCCTGACGGAGTCGTCGCAAGCTTCCTCAAACAACGCCCTTCGGAACGTTGGATTTTACTGGGGCTTCACGCGGTACAATCCTTATCACAACTGTGGACTGCTTGGGTCAAAACCACTCGCAATGAATTACGGAGAAGTTGTGTTGCTCGCAGCATTGATGCTGAATTTATGCGCTATCTTGCCGGTACACATCATATTTCTGAAGCTTTTACCCGCTCTGGTTAC
>CAXAHZ010000167.1:0-3888 GCA_963968875.1 uncultured euryarchaeote | reverse complement strand
CAGCACCGAGAAGCCTGACTTAGTCCATCTTCATGCGGCAGCAGATTGGTCCTGGTGGCGTAAACGTCGTTTTGCCCAGGTAGCTCATAGAGCTGGAATTCCAAACATTGTTCACATTCATTCAGGGAAATTTGATTCTTGGTTAGGAGGGCCAGATTCTCAACGTAGCAAGAGCATGCGTATGGATTTGGAGAAACAAAAGGGCCATCCCGTCGTCCTAAATCAAAGTTGGAAAAAAATTCTTGAGCCCAGTATTGGCTCAGTTTCAGTAATCAACAATCCAGTTGCTCCTTTTATCCAACCAAATCACTCCCGTCGTCATGAAGCCCATATTCTTCTCATGGGTAGGAATGATGCGGTAAAGGGGCATCAATTTGCGATAAAGGTGGCGGAGGAAGTTAAGAAAATAATGCCGGATCTTCAAATGACATTGACCGGGATTTCATCAAGTTCCAATGAATGGATTTCTGCGGTAGGATGGATAACTGATTCCGAGAAACTACAACTCCTCCAAACATCATCTCTTTTACTTGTCCCGTCTGCTTTCGAAGGGCAACCATTGGTGATTCTCGAGGCCCTTACCTGCGGGCTCCCAGTTTTAACTTCTGACCGGGTAATGGATCTTCCTAAATCTGTGATGGTGGCTGAATACCAAAATATTGACCAATGGGTATCAACCGTTATTGAGATGCTGAATGCTCCGCCAAAAGCATCTGATCTTATTGCTGAAGCAGAATTTTATTCCGTGACTTCAATCACCAAAAAATGGGGGGCTTTGTACTCAAGAATGCTTAGCATGGAGGGATAGAATGGAGTTTTCCAAGGCATCAACCGTCCGTGACCAAGAAAGGTTCTTTTCAGCAAACGTTCTCGCCTGAATACTCAGTTCTTCGATATCTTTATCGGTCAATTTTGATAAAAGTTCAATTCCCTTTTCATGGAAATCAAATTGTTTTACCAATTTCATCCAATTAATTTCGCTCTGGTTTTCAAAACGATGCCCAGCGTGATCAATACCAAAAATAACCAACCCAGATGCAGAATATTCACTTCGCTTGAGTGGGCTGGCGAGTGTCCAGATTTTTTTATCGGGCATTGGAAGCAGACCTATGTGGCATTGTGCAAGGATATTCGCAAGTTCTTCTTGTTCTAATGTTCGATGCACCTGAATGTGTTCATTGCTTTGGGCAATGGAATTGATTTGATCAAAACAATCCCCATTACCAATTATGATTAAGTTGGCATCAACCCCAACATTTCTTACTTTTTGAAGTAACATAGGGAGGGATAAAATGCCTCTATTCTTGTCAAGTTTCCCATGATAGACCATGGTCCTTGACCGAAATCGTTGTCCGGCCTTGAATCGTTGGAGGTCTACTCCTGCAGGGAGAACTGTGATCAAGGATTCATCTACTCCAGTCTTCTCTTGAATAAATTCGCTGTGCATGTTCGACACAGCACAACCCCGGCCAAATTGTTTGCTTCGCACCAACTTCCAACTTTTTTTCCATGAGGGCCATTGGAGCAAAGAAAGTATTCCTTTGTTAGCAGGAGGGCTTCTATCGATTAAAATCCAAGGTGTGCTTTGTCTTTCAAATTCGGGTATTAGGAAATTGGCAATTCTCCAATCAACCAACATTACGCAATCATTGCTAAGGTTGATTTTTAGTAACCATTTGAGCATTTTTTTGCCAAGCATCCTTGAACGTAATCCGGGTAATGTATCAACGGGTATTGGTTGGTGTGTCCAAGGCCAGGACCGATGGCTTCCGGTTTTATCTGGATTAACAATCGTAACAGAATAGCCTTTTTCAACAAGCCCGGATGCAAGTGAAGTTTGGGTTGTTGAACATAAATCATCCAAAGAGCGGCCAGTGAACCAATAGATTTGCACGAATATCATTCTCCCCTACCAATTCTTTGTCTAACCATATCTAAAATTCCGTCTTCAAACATAACGTTCGGCTTCCACCCAAATGTGGTTTTTATCCGTTCAATATCTGCAACAGAGAAACGTATGTCACCATCTCTAGCTGAACCATATACGGGATGAATTAATTTGTGGCTCGGGCGAATCCTCATTATTGCTTTGTTGATCACATGAACCAATTCGTTGAGTGATATCTCTGTCTGAGTTGCAACATTAAACACATGATCTTGTTGGGCTTTCCAATCCCCATCAAGCATTGTAAGAATCGCGGTAACGACATCATTTACATGGATAAAATCCCGTGTCTGAAAACCGTCACCGTTGATTTGTGGTGAGGTTCCATTGACCATTTGTTCAATAAATTTAGGGATAACTGCAGCATAACTGCCCTCAACTTTTTGACCGGCCCCATATACATTGAAGAAACGACAAGCTGCAGCATCTAAGCCACCATTTCTAGCCTCTATAATCTGCATTTCGTTCGTCCATTTTGACAATGCATACGGCGATAGGGTTCGTCCTGCGTCTTTTTCTTTGAGCGGAAAACGTTCTACATCTCCGTATACTGCTGCACTTGATGCAATGATGAGCCTTTTAACACCAAATCTCTGACAAAGAGCAATCACTTGGGCAGTACCTTCAACGTTAATGTCCATTGTTTCTTCGGGGTTTAACACAGAAACAGGGACTGATACTTGGGCAGCGAGATGCACGACAGCATCGCAGCCGATAATTGCCTCTTCCATTATCTTTTTATTGCGAATATCTCCTTGAATCGTTTCGATGCTGGCTGATTTATGATGCACATCAGAATCAAAATGAGAGCGTACGGCGGTGTCAACTATTCGAATAGACCAACCCATTTCCAATGCCTTCTTAGCCAATGCGCTGCCAATGAAGCCCGCTCCACCCGTGACGAGCAGTTTCCCCATGTTGTCATTTGGACGCTTGGCAATTACATATCCTTCGGTAAATCGTTCCAATAATCTTTGAAAGTGCTATCCTTTTTCATCCAACACAATCCTAGTAGAATATGTTCAACGTTACGATTGCCACAGTTAAGAACCATGAAAATCAGAATCAGATATCTTGGAGGGGGTGAAATATCTCCTTATTTGAAATAGAAATCTTGCGAACTGTCAATAACTTAAGGCAATACCAAGGGTCATGGAGGATTCTGAGGATGCAGTCGACCTTGATGAAATTCGAAGGATTCGGAAAATATCATCGCTCAAAAGAGAGAACAGAAGATTACGGAACTCCCCCTCCTTTCTCCTTGGGCTTCACTTGACCGATGCTATTCGAAAGCCGTGGAGGTTGATTTTTCTTCCTTTTACCTTCCCTTTGCTGTGTTTTAGGGTGGGGATGACCCGACTTGGCAAGTCCAAATCATCAACCGATGGACTTGAGTTGTACCATGAGGTTCAACCAAGGAAGAATGCGATTGTTTTATTCCCCACCAATGGGGTAGGATTTGGCCATTTTACACGAATGTATTCGGTCGCTCGTGAACTGCGCAAACAGGATCCTGAAATGGAAATCATCTTCTTCACCACCATGCCAACCCTTCACATTCCGTATGTTGACAATTTTGCAACGTATCATTTGTCTGGGAAGTATAAACACAAAGAAATGAATTCATCCACGTGGAACATGCTAGTGGAAGAAATGTTGACTCTTGTTTTGGAGACTCACAATCCTAAATTTTTCATGTTTGACGGTGCTTTCCCTTACAGGGGCATGCTCAATTCTATCTATGGACGTGACGAAATAACTCGCATTTGGATGCGCAGGGGGATGTTCAGAAAAGGGTCCTCAATTCCTGTTGACAGCATTGAATATTTTGATTTGATCGTGCATCCTGGCGATGCAATTGACTTAGAAGATTCCGAATTGGAACACTCAGTTTCAACTTTGAAAATACCACCGATTACTTTGTTAAACAATGATGAACTTTT
>CAXAHZ010000166.1:0-3912 GCA_963968875.1 uncultured euryarchaeote | reverse complement strand
TCTTATACAGGCGAATGCGGTTCACTTCACATTGACGATGTTACGGACAGTGGCCTCATTGAATTAAAACTCACCAGTCAACTGTGCTATTTTCGTTTGGCAAATAATACGCTCTTATTTTCCACCGGCAGCAGTGCTCACGGAGCCTGGGCTGTATTGGACTCGAATTTTTCTCATGTTCGCGACTTTCCAATGAAATATAATTGTGGAAATGCTGCGTATACAGGGTTGGAAATCCATGATATTGAAACAACCCATAACGGCACTTACTATATTGCACACACTAACAAAGATTGCGTGAATAACAACGGTTTAACAACCATCCATCAAACAATCCATGGTTCAAACGTCACAAACCTCAATGGTGGCAGTTGGACCAAAGCCATCATCAGTTTGGGATTCCTGAATGCAAATTCAACCTCCTTTACTTCGTCTCCAAGTATTGGGTGGAGATACACTTGGGCCGTTGATGGGTCTGGCTACCCAATGAGTCAAGGGATTAGCAAAGAAATAAAATTCTTTGATGGAGATAAATTGTACTGGGCAGGAAGTTGGGCGCATACATATACCAACGTCTTGTGGAATGCCGAATTGAGTGGCGGTAGTCCACCAAACCTCAATCCGAGTACAACCGGTGCTGGAAACTCAATGGCATCCATTTTTTCCATGAACGGCACGTGGTTGCAATCAATTCCAATGGCACAAGGATCCTGTATTGAAAGCGATTTAGAAATTCGTTTCCAATCAACTTCAAACGGATTTTCATGTTATGTGTGGAGGGATTCTAGGAGTGGCGGACAGAGATTTTCAGTGTTCAACATTGATGCGGATGGAGACGGTTTTGCGAAGGATCTTGATGCCTTCCCGGATGTTTCATCGCAGCAGTATGACACCGATTTGGATGGCTACGGAGACAATCCGTTTGGCTATCAAGCGGATTCTTGCGTCGCACAGCCGGGCAACTCAACCACAGACCGATATGGCTGTACGGACCTTGACGGTGATGGAACCTCCGATTTGACCGACCCGTTCGTTCTTGACCCAAGCCAATCGGCAGACACGGATAACGATGGCTTTGGTGATAATCTCTCTGGATTTAGAGGCGATTATTGTCCGACCGTGTTTGGTGAGTCGGCACGAAATTCAACCTACGGTTGTCCCGACGGTGACTTTGATGGCTGGGCGGATTTCCAAGACAAATTCCCATACGATTCAAGTCAATGGAGCGACCTTGACGGAGACGGTTTTGGAGACCAACTCATTGGCGTCCAAGGAGATGCTTGTCCCAGTCAATTCGGCAATTCAACCGTTGATAGATATGGATGCATAGACAACGATGGGGATGGTTATTCCAATGCAAGCGATGACTTTCCCAACGAACCCACCCAACACCTCGACTCTGACGGGGACGGTTATGGAAACAATCAGACTGCTGGAGCAACGATGCCGGATGCGTTCCCATTTGATGGAACTCAATGGAACGATACGGACAGCGACGGTCACGGCGATAACCCATACGGCAATCAGGGCGATTGGTTCCCAAATAATCCGAACCGCTGGCAAGATTCTGACCGAGACGGCTACGCCGATGAAGATGATGCGTTCATCAACGACGGTTCACAATGGAACGATACCGACGGTGATGGTTACGGTGATGAAGCAAACGGAAACAGTCCTGATGCCTTTCCGAGCGACCCTCTTGAATGGAAGGACACAGATGGCGATGGCTATGGAAACAACGGCGATGCGTTCCCGGTAGATGGAACGCAATGGAACGATACTGACGGGGACGGTCACGGAGACAATCCATACGGAACCTTGGGCGACTGGTTCCCCAACGACCCGAACCGCTGGCAGGATTCGGACCGGGACGGTTATGCGGATGAAGATGATGCGTTCATCAACGATGTAAGCCAATGGAACGATTCAGATGGAGACGGTTACGGAGACGAAGCAAACGGCAGCCGTCCGGATGAATTCCCGAACGACCCCTTTGAATGGCAAGATTCAGACGGTGATGGTTACGGAAACAACGGCGATGCATTCCCAGTGGATGGAACCCAATGGAACGACACGGACGGTGACGGTCACGGCGACAATCCATACGGAACACTTGGAGATTGGTTCCCCAACGACCCGAACCGCTGGCAGGATTCGGACCGGGACGGTTATGCGGACGAGGACGATGAATTCCCCAATGAATTCACCCAGTGGAACGATACGGACAGCGATGGCTACGGGGATAACATCAACGGAAACAACGGGGATGCATTCCCCAACAACTCAAGTGAATGGCAGGATTCCGATGAAGATGGGCTTGGAAACAATGCCGATCAATATCCCTTTGACCCGACTCAAACCGCAGACAGTGATGGTGATGGATACGGTGATAATACCAACGGGACCAGAGGAGACGTATTCCCTCTGGACTCAACCGAATGGTCGGACATCGACGGCGACGGCGTTGGTGATAACGGTGACATGTTCCCTTCAGACGGAACGCAATGGAACGATGCGGATGGCGATGGCTTTGGTGACAATCTAAACGGAGCCAACGGCGATTCTTGTCCTCAAACATTTGGCAATTCTTCAGCGGTTGTTTTGGGATGCGTGGATTCAGATGGTGATGGATATGCAGACCTCATTGACGCTTTTATTTCAAACGAGCAAGCTTGGTCGGATTTGGACGGTGACATGATCCCAGACGAACTTGATGCTTATCCCAACGACGCCACCCAATCCACGGATGCAGACGGTGATGGCTTTGGTGATAACCCACTTGGAACCAATGCCGACAAATTCCCGAGCGACGCCACACAATGGAACGACATTGATGGTGACGGCTACGGCGATAACCTCGGTGGAAACAATCCTGACCTGTTCAAGACCGATGCAACTCAATGGGCAGACCAAGACGGTGACGGTTACGGCGACAACCCAACAGGGCGCCTCTACGATATCTTCCCTGACAACCCTACACAGTGGGAAGATGACGATGGTGACGGCCTTGGAGACAATCTCTCGGGAACCGAAGCAGACCCATACCTCAGTGATTTTGACAACGACGGATACAACGATTCAATCGATATATTGCCTAAGTTCCCTTCACTTGGGGATTTGGATGCAGATGGATGTTTGGATGCAGACGATGCAGAACCTTTCAACCCCCTGGAATGTCTGGACAGCGATGACGATGACATTGGAGACAATGCTGACCCCGACGATGACAATGACGGTTGGGACGATACGGTCGAGGTGCGACTTGGAGCAGACCCGTTCAGTTCCGCTTCTAAACCGGTCGAAAGTTTCGAGGTCGTCATTCCAGGTACCACAGTTGGTCTTGGAGCCTGGGATTTGATCGGAATGTTTGGTGGTATCCCGCTCTTTGTATGGATCGGGTTTGGATTTGCTACACGTAACGGACGAACGGCCAAGTTCGAAGAAATGCTTAGGGCGGCCAATTCCAGAGAAGAACTTGAACAGGTCGCTCATCGCTGGGAATACTCACTGATGCTACGAATGCTTGGCCCGCATCAAGGAATTCGTCTTGAACGATTGCGAGCAGAGTTGGACGATGGATTTGAATTCGCTGAGAAATTGTCCTCAGAACATCCTGAAAACAAGGAATCAGGTTCGCCAAAACAGGAAGCGAAAACACTGCCCTCCATCAGCGGCCAATCCGATGGATCTCAAGCCCCTCCCAAGGAGACTCAAGCGACATCGTTTGATGAAAAAGGATACGAATGGGTGAACGATGATTCAGGGATTGATTGGTACCGCGTTAAAGACAGCGGCGATGAATGGGAAGCCTTTGAGAATTGATGACCGGTTGGCTCCGTATGGAAGGTCGCTCATCCTTCAATACGGCTTACTTAGATTCGCTTGATGTCAAACCATATTGGTTTGTGGTCG
>CAXAHZ010000165.1:0-3938 GCA_963968875.1 uncultured euryarchaeote | reverse complement strand
AACGACCCGTTGCTGAGGAGAGCCGTTGAGATTTGAACATCTAAATCCGATTGATTTGAAATCAATGATGCTTCCAAGTCTTGACCATCATAATTCCACAAGGAGAGGTTTGTTGCATTGCCATCTGAGGTGACTAAAGCAATGGAAAGCGTTCCGTCTGGCATCATGATAGAGGGGTGCTGGGTTGAAACAGCTTCACCTTCATCCCCAAGAGGGATGAGGGACCAACCGCTTGATTTCTGGGCGAGTTCAAGTTGATCTGTTGTTAGCCTGTAAACCAAATTTGGAATCCCGGAAGCATCTGCAGTGACCGAGATAGGCCCTCCTAAAGGCGCAGCAGACCGGACCATCTCGTGAGTCCATCCACTTGTTGACTCCTGGCTAGCAAAAATCTGTTGACCAGCGCCGGAAGTATAAGCTAGAATCTGTTGACCATCAGCATCCAAAGTGGCACCAAGGTATTGGCCCATGGTTCCAGTCGTCGCTACGTCCATTTGCACTGCTGTCATTGAAGTTACTGTATGGAGGACCATATGGTGGTCATCTTCAGTAACCAAGATTGGCATTCCCGATGAGCGGACATCAAATGTAAATTGGGTAGTAGGGTCAACCTGGCTGACAATGCACTGCTCAAGCCACTGCCCCATGGGAGTTCCATCATTCATGTGTTCAAGTTTCATGATTTGATGGCCGTTGTTGTTTTGAACGCCAAATACCATCGTTGTCTCGCCCCGTGTAGCGGTTCCAAGTTCTAGACCATCGAGCGTTCCATCATAACTGAACGTAATCGATTCCCAATTGCGCTCTGAGAGGACAGGATATTCAATACCATAATTGGTTCCTTCAGACGTGTTCCTCATGGAATAGACCACTTCATTTAATCCATCGCCGTCCACGTCTCCATACCCAGAAAGAAGTGAACCAAGGTATTGATTGCTGGCTCCCTGGGCAAGCAATTGGGGTTCGGCTTGTAGGCCATTACTCGAACCGAGGAAAATATCGATAGAACCTGTATTGCCTGCGCCCAGTTTGCTGATGAGAACATCTCCAAAACCGTCATCATTAATGTCACCAACCGATTTGATATCGGTTCCAATGCGAGCATTTGGCTGGCTGGAAAGGTAGGTCCAGTCCGGTTCAACTGACATGGTGCTGTTTGTTCCGTTAAACAGCCAAAGCTTTCCTGCACTGAAACCTCCACCGGTACTGTTGAAAGGTTCAGTGATAATGTGGTCTTCCATTCCGTCCGAATTTATATCCGCCAAACATGCGATGTTGTGAGCAAACAATCTTCCTTGTTGATTAGATTCAATAACGTGCACTGGTGCTCCATCATAACCGTTTGATGAACCTTCAAAATATTCAACTGAAGAAAATGAAAGCGCATTATCGTAGGTGCCGGTATTGCCGACGATCAACTCGTCGTATGAATCTCCGTCAATATCGCATGCTTCCATTGAACGGCCAAACATATTTCCATTGGAACTTTGAGTTAAATTACGTTCTAACTGCATGGCTCCAGTTTCAAAAGTAAACATGCTGATTTTACCGGTTTTCTGTTCAGAACCGCTTAATCCATTGTCCCAACCGTGAGATGAGGCTGCTAAGATCGAAGACCCTCCGCTCTGCTCAAGAGATTTAACAACACTTCCCAGCCCATCATCGCCGGAACCTGATGCAGCCCAAGTAGGCTGAGATTGCAAGCCATTTTGGTGCCCGTTGAAAACCTGAATTTGACCTTGTATGCCGAGGGTTTGAGTGATATTGTACCATCCTGGGACTCCAACGGCTAAGTCATGAAGACCGTCAGCATTGAAGTCGCCGAGGCTCATGCCCATTCCGAAATGGAAATCATCACCCTCCCCTGCAAGAATCACATCCGGTGCGGATGATAGCCCTGTACTTGAGCCGTGATAGACATCAACTCGTCCATTATTTGAGTGGCCAAGAACATCTGCAGTTGGCGTTGCGACAACCAAATCCGTGAATCCATCGCCGTTCAAGTCGCCCATTGCCATTGTCCCTTCAACGGTATCGTCTTGACCGTCAATGATAGCCGATGGAGTTGGATTGATACGCCCTGAATCTTGCCCCTCAAGTGAACGAATCAATTGGATGGAGAAGCCGTTCGGACCTTGCAGCACAGTCGCTACTTGCTCAATGTTGTTCGAGTCAATACCCATGCCCAATTCCGAACTCATCGATGAATCTTGGGAGAGAATTTGAGTATCGTGGGACCATTCGTCAATTCGAAGCAAGACAGCGGAACCATCGGAAACACGAGTGTAGAGAATATGAGCGACACCATCCGAATCAACATTCAGCTCCATGTCGGTTCCAACCGGCCCAGCGTCAAGCAGATATTTGGTCCAATAATTACCGCTGAAGTTCACTTGATGGAGGGCTCCATCTTCGGTTCTCATAAGCCCCCATTCAAGCCCGTCTGGAGTGATGTCCATTTCCAAATGGGATGGATTCACATTTTCAAAGATGGTCCTTGTATGCCATCGGGCGCCTTGCCAATAATTCTGGCTTTGAGCTGCATATCGCCCCATTTTGAGATCATCACCATCGGCATAAAGGACACGTGGCCGTTCCTGCTGGGTCACGGCTATAGCGCAGTCTACGAGTTCACTTGAGTTGGTTGGGGCCACGTTATCAACGAGCATCGAAGACCAATATCCACTGGGAGTATGAATTGCAGTTCGTATGGAGCCTTCTTCCGTGCTCCAGCAAAAGTGCTCGGTAAAATGGCGAGTTAGTTTCATGTCTGGAACGCCGTGATGTTCAACCGATGAATTGTTGAGCTCTACACTCGTCCAATAATCCAAGGCGGATTCATCCATAACAGTAGCACTTTCAAGACCGTCAAATGAAATAACTGCTCCTGCAAAGTCATGACCGTCGCCGCTGGAAAGTGTGAAAGGGGATGAAAATTGAGGTTTTTCGGCGGACTCTTCCAGTACTTGTGCTTCTTTTTGTGTCAACATTGGTGAAAGCGATGTGAGTAAAAACAACATCAAAATCAAGACGCTTTTTTGTACAGGTGTTCCAAAACGAGCGTCCGCCATGCGTATGTCACACACCCCGACCTTGAAAATCATTGTTCACTGTTTTCTTGACCCCCTAAGGGGGTCAATCACAACTTGCCATGAACAAGAACCGTTTGATTGAGAAAGGATAACGGTTTAGGCTGCATGTGGACAGAGATTATTGCCTCATACTGGCAAACGGTCCTTGGCCAGTGACCGAGAAAGTGCGTCAGTTGTCACATGACGCTGTGGAAGTTGTTGCTTGTGATGGAGCTCTTGACCGTGGCCTAAGACACGAATTGAGCATTGACGTTGCCATTGGTGATATGGATAGCGTTGATCAGAAAAACCTCGAACTGTTTTCCACCAAGGGAGGTAAAGTCATTGAGAACCAAGACCAACATTCCAACGATTTAGCAAAGGCACTGGAATACTGCATGATGTCTGGGAGGAAAAACACGATCATTATTGGCGCATTGGGCGGAGATGCTGGTCATGAGTGGGCCAACATTCTGTCGTGCATCTCTTCCGGGATAAGCGTTGAATTAATCGGGAAGAAGACTCGGATTAGGACATTTTCCAAGGGCATAAGTCATTCTATAGAAATAGGCACCGGGAATACTTTCTCACTATTTGCGGTACCTTTCTGTGATGGTGTCAAACTATCGGGGGCACGATATGAACTCATGGATGAACGTTTGGACATGGGAAGTCAGGGCCTTCATAATGTTGCAACACGGACCAACATTGAATTCTCATTCCAAGATGGAAGCCTCGTTTTGATCAGTTCTCTAAACGATCAGAACTCTTCGGCAAGCGATTCCTAAGCATTGCAGAATAGTCTTCCACTCCATCCCACTCCTGAGCAAATTCATCAATTCTTGCCCGTTCAAGCGTGGATTCGTA
>CAXAHZ010000164.1:0-3984 GCA_963968875.1 uncultured euryarchaeote | reverse complement strand
GGAATCGGGGCTTCTGCAAAATCAACCAACCAAGCCATCCCAAGTAAAACGAGAAGAGGAATAGCATAGGAGACGGTCATTTTCTTAATGGCCCCGGAACGAAACAGATCCACGAATTCTTTGGCCACGATAAGACGGATTTCTCCACGACCGAGGAAATTCAATCTTCCATAAATGGGAGCGAGAAGATCTCCTCGTTCAACAACGCTAACGTCAAAATCATCCAAAATCAATATTGATGCAACAAAACCGAGCCCAATAGAAAACAGCAATCCACCGATGATGAACATTCCATTTTGAGTTGATTGTGCTACGAGACCCCACAGCAGCAACTGAGTTGGAAGCCATCCCAAGCCAACTCCAATACCCAGAACAACGATGGCAAGAGGCCCGATAACAGTGTATGGCCGACCTCTCAACCACAACGATGAGGCGAGGAAGGAAAGGGCGAGCCCCTGACCGAGAGTTGTTGCCATGGCAAGCCATGTCCAAGGAAGTGACGTCCAAAGCAAAGGCGTCCGGATTCCAGCAAAACCGTCAAGAAAGATTCCGAGCGCCATTCCAAGAATGATAGGTGTCAGAATAAGCATGACATAGAATGCTAAATCCTTCATAAAATACGCAAAATGAGCCATTGAATTTGGTAGCGGTTGCAATGCGGGAGCTGCAAGAAGGTAGTTTTTTGAACCCGTTCTACGGATGATCGCATCCCTGCCAATGAATGCAAATGTCCCCATCCCCAATGAAAACATGAACAAAGGGAGATGCAGGGCAAAACGCAACTCCTGCCAACTGAAGGTTTTGTTATCGATGTCTGAACTCTGTGCAGCAGAATCGCCCACTAAGAACTGTAAACCAATGGTCGAAATAGCCGTTACGAGGGTAAGAAGCAAGGGAAACAAGACCATTTGTCGTTTCTTTGCAAATTCCACACTTTTACGGCCTTCTTCTACGAACATGACCTGAAAGGTTGCCGAAAAGGCCTTCCATCCCCGCAAGGGTTCTGTTAGAATCGCTCCATGGGAGGATGTTCCAAGAGAAGGCGCTCGCTCGGGGACCTCATCGTCCCATGTTCGTGATTCGATGAAGGAGGCTGACACGATCACTCCTCCGCATCTGATATTCCTTCCTCAGTAAACCGTTCAACATCTTCGATGGAATGACCGACGAGCCGGATGAAAACGTCTTCAAGTGTTTCGTCATCAGAGGTCTTCAGCCCTGAAACAGTGCCAGCTGCAAGCACTTTCCCATCGTTTATGATCGCCATACGATTGCACATTCGCTCTGCCATCTCAAGAACGTGGGAACAGAGGAAAATGGTACCGCCATCGGCCACGTGGTCAAGCAACCATTGGCGGCATTTACGTTGATAAATTGGGTCTAAATTCGCAAAGGGTTCGTCCAAAAACAACAATTTCGGACGGTGGATGAAGGCGCTTGCAAGCATCACTTTCTGTCGTTGACCTTTTGACAAATCCTTGCACATGGTGTCTCGCTTTTCTTGCATTCCAAACCAATCAAGCCAGTGTTCTACTTTGGCTTTCATGTCTTCAACGCCACGTAATCGGGCAACAAATTCCAGGAATTCCGCAGGAGTTAGAAATGACGGGGGAGATTCCGACTCCGGTACAATGCCAATGTTCGCCTTGACCTTCTGGGGGTCACGAACCGCATCAACGCCCAACACTTCAATTTGGCCTTTGCTGGGACGCAGTTGCCCTGTTAAAAGTTTGATAAACGTGGATTTACCAGCACCGTTGGGACCGAATACTCCGAAAAATTCGCCAGCGTGAACTTCTACATTAAGCGGATGAAGGGCGATAAAATCACCGTACTTCTTGGCCATATCTTTGGCGCTGACGAGCGGACCTGCATCTCCAGCCATGTTGTGGACACAAGGGGGTCGGATTTCATACCTTGCCTTCGGCCTTGTTTGGAACGATGCGATGAAATCATGAACATGAACTGCCTCGGAGTATCATGGACCAGCCTGAGAGCGAAGTATTGGATCTAAAACTCATCCCGATTAACGAAGAGCAGGATGTTGGATACATCGCTCGCCTCACCATTGACAGGCCCGATAAACTCAATGCTCTCAATGCAGATGTGATGGACGGATTGAAAGCCGTTTGTACGTGGATTGAGGCGCAGGATGATGTACGTGTTCTCATCGTAACGGGTGCAGCCCCCAATCCACCTGCTGAAGGAAAAAGAGCAAAGCCAAATGCCTTCGTTGCTGGAGCAGATATTACCGAATTCGCTGGAGCAGGTAGCGATGTTATCCGAGTCAAATTTACGGATAACGCTGTTGAAGCACTATGGAATCTTTCCAAACCAACCATAGCAATGGTCGATGGATTTGCACTTGGAGGAGGTTGTGAGGTTGCGTGTTCTTGTGACATTCGTATCGCCAGTGACCGATCTACATTTGGAGCTCCGGAAATCAATCTTGGACTCATTCCCGGATACGGTGCAACGCAACGATTGGAGCGACTTGTAGGATACGGTAAAGCGCATGAAATGATCATGACTGGCGACATGGTTCCAGCAACTGAAGCCCACAGGATCGGCTTGGTCAACCATGTCGTTGCTCCAGAGGAGTTGGAAGAAACAGTACTTGCAATGGCTCGCCGGATTGGCAGCAAGTCATCGCATGCATTGCGTGTTGGAAAGGAAGTGGTACGTAGTGCCTTGGATGAGTCGCTGACACAGGGCGTTGCAACTGAAGCCGCTGCTTTTGCGGGATTGTTTGACAGTGAGGACAAAGAAATCGGTGTTCAAGCCTTCATCAACCGAGAAACACCGGAATGGAACCACAAGTGAACTTAGGCTTCGTTATTCGGCATTGGAAAGACACATGATGCTGGTTTCCGGAAAATTCGGTGACGATACCGAGCAACGAAACGATAAACGAGATTGCGAAGAGGGAGAGGGACGATCCATGCAAATGGATACCACATGGCGTAATACCACTTCATGTAAAACAAAAATCGAATTGCTGCTGTGGAACGGATGTAAGGTGTTCCATTGCGAACCAAGTATACGGTATCGGCATCTTGAATCCGTTGCGGAAAGGTACCGATGATGGATTGACCTTCTTCGCTCTCAATGGACACAAAGCGCAACGAGGCCCCAGGTTTCATCCGAGGATGCATGAAGACTGCTAAGCGAGTACACAAGCCGCAGTCGCCATCTAAAAGGATGATATCGCCTTCGCTCATACTCCGCCCTAATGCAAGCGACAGCCTATCGGCACAAAAGGAAAGGGGCCTTTGCCCCCCTCCAATCCGAGATAACGCTCGGTCGCGTCCTTTCACAGAAGAATTATCCTACGGTACGGATATTGTTCTCACGCAGATACAATCTGAAGTGCGCCAAATGACGCTGATGCTTACGTCGGAAATACGAGACGATGACAAGAATGTCATGCGCCCCAGTTGCCTCGTTGTAAGCGCGGCTACGGGAACCTACGAGTTCCTTGTGCATCAGTCGGTTACGAGCATTGAGGGCTTCCTGCGTTGAGCAGCAAGGACCCTTAGCACGTTCTCTATCGATCCGGCTGCGAGCCTCATCATCGCGACGTTCAAGGTATTCCTTTCGGACCTGTTCTTCGCGAGCGTCGTTGAGACCTCCGGTTGAGACCCGACGATTGCGACGGACCCGGTTCTCCCTGTTCTTATCACGATTGAGCTTTCGACCGTGTATCCTTCTTCCAGTGTTCTTTCTATTGTTGGTTTTTCCCATTATGTTTCACCCCGATATACCTTGGCAGAAGCGTCGAGCGCTTCCGCCGTGTGGGCAGTTTTCGGGCAGTAGGGAATCAGTTAGTCAACATGGAACACCTTGAGCACATTGTGCATGTTATAATTGGTCACCACCACATATAAAGGTTCCTTGGATTAACCCATCATTCCCTTTCAGAAACCTCTATTTCCAATTCGTATACCCACAAAACATGCCCGTTCTCTTGACTAAAATGTACTA
>CAXAHZ010000163.1:0-4016 GCA_963968875.1 uncultured euryarchaeote | reverse complement strand
AATCGGACCTCTCGCTTGGTTGGGTGGACATTCACATCGACTTCAGAGGGCGGGCATGTTAGGTTCAATACGGCTAAAGGATGTCTTCCCTGCATTAAGCGAGTTTTGTACCCACGCCGTACGGCCTGTAAAAAAGGCCCTGATGCAACCGGCCGGCCGTTGATTAAAACATGGATGTCATCTCCTTTACCACGGGTGATGTCAGGTGTGCTTATCCATCCGCTCCAACGTTCTTCACCGGGAGCATTTTCATCGTCGGAAGGTTGCCTGAGCGCTAGCATTTCGTTAGCCTGACTGCCTAAAATATCATACAAACGATCCATCATGTCGGCTGTTGAAGGGACGTTAAGCAAACTCCTTCTCTCACTTTTTAGATGAAACGAAGTTTCTGGATGGGCAAGGGCATGGCTAACCACAACATCGACAATACGAGATGCTTCTGTTTCAGCCCTTCGTTGGAATGCCAGCCTTGCAGGTGTGTTCCGAAAGAGATGTTCAACGGTAATTTTTGTTCCTTCTGGCATGCCTATGGGTTCAAGTCTTGATTTCAAACCGTCTTCCATCACGATAGATGCTCCCTCCATCCCGGGAGGCCGACTTGCAATTTCCAAACGAGCCACCATTCCTATGCTGGCCAATGCTTCTCCTCGGAAGCCAAGTGAATTGATTTCCGCTAGGTCCTGCTTGTTCTGTAACTTTGAGGTGGCATGTCTATCGAGGGCTTTTGGCAAGTCTTCTGGATGAATGCCAGATCCGTTGTCTTCGACGACAAGACGGTCAAATCCACCGCGCTCAACAGTTATGATGATCTCCGTAGAATCTGCATCAAGACTGTTTTCAATCAGTTCCTTGACGACTTGGGCAGGCCGTTCAACAACCTCACCGGCGGCAATATGGCCGATTGTCATTTCATCGAGTTGCAAAATACGATTTGGCTTCATGATGCGTCCTCCAGTTTAGATTTCAGGATGTATAGGGTTTCAAGAGCTTGTCGCGGTGATAATTCGTCAATATTTGTCTCGTTCAGGGCGTTCAACATATCTTCAATGTGCTTTGGAATAGATGGCTCATTTATTGCATCATTGGGTGACATGGCGGCAGCTGCGAAATACCCCATGAGGCTGGCTTGACCTTGGTCTCTTGATTGAGGTGTTCCGGATTCACCTGCTTTTGCACCCTGGGCTTGTTGCTCCAAAAATGCAAGAAGATCCGTCGCTCTCTCAACCACGTTCCTGGGAAGTCCAGCAAGTGCTGCAACCTGAACTCCATAGGATTCATCACAAGGGCCGTCAGCGACAGTATGAAGGAATTTGAGGGTCCCTCCCGCATTGGCAACTTGTACATGGACGTTGGTGAGTCCACTGACTTGTCTTTCTAGACCAATCAATTGATGGTAATGTGTTGCAAATAGAGTTCTTGAGCCCAATCGTTCACAGATGTCTTCAGTTACAGACCAAGCTATTGAAAGTCCATCAAAGGTTGAGGTACCTCTCCCAATTTCATCAAGAAGAATGAGTGACTGTGATGTAGCTCGCTTCAAGATATGAGCCACTTCTATCATCTCCATCATGAAGGTTGAGCGCCCTCTTCGCAAGTCATCACTGGCTCCAACTCGGGTAAATACGCGATCAACTAAACCGATTTTGGCTTTTTTTGCGGGTACAAAACACCCTGATTGAGCAAGTATTGTGCAGAGTGCAGCCGTCCGCAGATAGGTCGATTTCCCGCCCATATTGGGCCCAGTGATAAGGAGAAACTTCCGCTTTGAGTCCATTTTCAACTCATTTGGGACAAAACCAGATTGGGTTTCCAACACCGGATGTCGGGCCCCTTCCAATTTCAACATGTTTTGTTCAACCATCTCCGGTCGCGTCCAACCTCGCTCACGACTTACTGATGCGAAGCACTGCAACACATCAATTGAGGCGACTTTACGGGCGATTTCAGCTAAGGCTGGAGCATATTGGATGCAATATGTTCGCAACTCAAGGAACTTCCTGTATTCCAGTTCCCTGAGTTTAGAGTCAGCACCTAACAATAGGTCGTCTCGCTCAATCAACTCTTCTGTCGTATAACGTGAACCGTTTGTCATTTGTTGCTTACGTCGCCATTCACTCGGTACTTTTTCCTCGTGAGACTTTGTGACTTCAATGAACCAACCAATTTGTCTGTTCATGCGAACTTTCAGTGATGGAATTTCCAACTGCTTGCGCAATTTAGCCTCCAAATCGCTAAACCATGCTTTGCCTGTTGAAGTGACGTCTCGTAAACGGTCAATTTCTTCATCAACGCCTTGTCTCAAGAGGCCTCCATCTCTCAAACCAAGTGGTAATTCTTCTTTGAGCGTTCCTTGAATGAGTGTTGCCATTTCGGATAAATGGTCAAGGTTTGTGGCAAGATGCCCAAGGAGAGCATCATCTGCGTCAGTACACCATCGCATGATTGCAGGCATTCTTTCAAGTGCAAGCGCAGTAGCCAAAACATCCCTTGCATTACTCCGATTGTATGAGAGTTGGGTAGAGAGACGTTCCATATCTCGCATTCCATTCAGGGATTGACGAAGACCATCAAGTCTACGCGCCGAACGTGATAGAGAGGCTACGGATTGATGTCTCGCATTGATTGCTTCAAGCGATGCAAGGGGGTGAAGTATCCATGTTTTCAGTAGCCTGCGACCCATTGCAGTTCTGCATCGATTGAGTGTTGAGAGTAGACTCCCCTGATATTCACCTGCAAGTGTGGAAGTCAATTCCAAATTTTTTAGTGTTGTTTGATCGAGGAGCAAGTGTCCCTTTTCTTCAACAATTTCAACATCGCGAATTGGGACTTCGTCTTGAATGTGGACCGTTGAAAGATAATCAGCTGCAAGACTTGTTGCTGAAAGCGCCATAGGGGCATGGTCCATGTCCAAATGGCCTAAATCAGCCACATTGAGCATTGTGGCTAATCGGTCCTTACTTCGTACTTGAGATACCTTGTGTTGACTGATCATTACACCATCGAGTTGGAGAAAAATTTTGGCTAAATCAGTATGCTCTGCATCCTTTGGTGATAATACCCATTCAGTAGGATTCCATCTCTGAAGTTCATCCATAAGGCGAACAAAGCGGTCATCACCTTCGTGATTGCTTGCCCATGCTTGTCCAGTTGAGGCGTCCAAGATGCACAATCCAACGGTTGTATTGTCAAGAACAGTTGCCGCAAGAAGCGAACGATCTTCACTTTCAAGTAATCCTTCTTCATACAGACTTCCGGGAGTAAATACCCTCGTTACGACCCGTTCCAGCAGCTTTGCTCCCTCTCTAAGGGTGTCTTCTTGCTCAGCGACCGTCACCTTGTAACCCGCACGCAACATCGTCCTCAAGTGATCTTCAAGCCCGTGCCAAGGGAACCCTGCCATTGGAGTTGGATTTTCCGCATTCTTATCTCTCGCTGTAAGCGTTAGACCCAAAATTTCTGATGCAACTTCAGCATCTTCGTGAAACAATTCGTAAAAGTCTCCCATTCTAAAGAAGAGAACAGTATCAGGATGCTCCTTTTTGATGTCAAAGAATTGGTCCATCATGCCCCTTTTTGCCATACACTTCACCTCCATTGCTCACGCTAGGGTTGGATGAAGTTGACGAGGGCTCATGAAGGTTCTCAGTATTGTACGTTCAAATCTCCAGTTTTCTAAACAAAAACCGAACGATATGGGTTGTACTATTCCAAGCGCATTCGTTGAAATGCAGTCCATGCCATCATGGACATTAAAGCGGTCCCTCCGACCAGGAACAGCAGGTTCAAGAATCCACGACCACTCTCTATAGAACCATTGGCTTGGATGTCAATTGACCACTGTGCAGGTTCGCCTATGGCATTCATGCCATGAAGGTGAATAAAGTCGCCTTGAGCACCTGCCACAGTTGCTGAAATCGGAACGTGCTTGGACAAGAGGTGTGTTTCTAATTCACCGTCTTCATAGTGTGATAATGTTGAACTACCTGCTTCCCCTACAAACCAAACTGAACCTTCTT
>CAXAHZ010000162.1:0-4031 GCA_963968875.1 uncultured euryarchaeote | reverse complement strand
CGTGAGAAATTTACGCTTCCAGTGGATGACGATTTCGTTCTTTCCGACCATCCGACCCTCAATCACTTCACTGCTTACATCGTAAAAATGACCGGAGGTGCATCTGCATCGCCGGCTCACTCCGAAGACCAACAAATCGAATCCAAGGTAGAATTCTCCAACGCAGAATTCACCCATGCTGGGACCCGTAGGTGGCAAGTTGAAGTGGAAGATTGCCCGGGCACACAAGAACCAATTTCAATCAACGGGACCGTTGTCGTGACCGATGATGGCTGGGGGGTCGCAGAAGCATTCTGTAAGCGAATGGATGCAAGAGGTCTCCATGCAGTCCGGGTAGGCTTTGAGAGTCGCATTCGGGAACCATCTGTTCTCGACGAAGGCGGGCGAACCGTCTATCGTGCCGATCCCGAGCAACCCGAGCATATGGCTTGGATAAGTGAACAAATTCGGGCCACAACCGTTGGGGCCCTTGTCCACATGGCTCCGATGAAAATCGCTTCAGCTCAATGGGAGGAGGACACCGCTCCTTCCTCACAGATTGCCCTCGCTGGCCACGGTTGGTTTGCTTTACTGAAAGAGTTGAACCATCACATCTCAGATTCAAAACCGGCCATCATAGCCTCTGTTACCGCAATGGATGGAAGACATGGAAACATCGGTGAGCGTTTTAATTCAATCCAGTGTTCCGCATCCGGTGTGACCAAATCCTACGCCTTTGAGCGCCCAGAATTACGTTGTAGGGCCATTGATTTGCACCCAGAACTCCTCTTTGAAGCCGTTGATGCGGCGGAGCGCATTGAACATGACATCTTCTCTCTTGGTGGTGAAGTAGAAATTGGCTTGGACCGAGACGGACGTCGTTGGACACTCGTAGCCTTTGCAGAAGACCTTGTTGAAGAGACACAACCGCTTACCAGCGACGATACTTGGCTCGTTTCTGGTGGTGGTTCTGGTGTCACTGCTGCTTCGGTTATCGGAGTGGCGGTTCAAAGTCCAAATGCAGGAGCCCACTTCGTTCTTCTTGGCCGTTCAACGTTAATCACCGAAACAGAACAGTGGATTCAATGGGACGAGACACAACTTGCTGACGAAAAGAATGCGCTAAGGCAGCGATTGGTCGATGGAACAGATGATGGTAAAGTAACCATGGTAGAATGGAACAGTGCCTGGCAGAAATTCACTCGTAGCAGGGATGTTTACATCACCATTGACACCATAGCTAAGACCGGTAATACTGCAGAATACCGTTCTGTTAACGTAACCGATCACGAATCCCTTGAGTCCCTTGGTGCAAGCCTTGGAAGAGAGATTACAGGTATCGTTCACGGGGCAGGACTGGAAGACTCAAAGCTCGTCGGTGACAAATCCCATGAGATATTTGACAACGTTGTCCGCGTTAAGGTCGATGGTTGGAGGGCTCTCTTAGGCGCAGTTCGTGCTTCAGGACGAGAGTATCCACTCTTTGCCTCTTGCTTTACCAGCGTAGCTGGAAGGTTTGGAAATGGGGGCCAGACGGATTATGCAGCCGCAAATTCAGTCCTTGATGCGGAGATGGCCCGCCTTACCGCCAGTTCTTCCTGCCGTGCGGTCGCCATTGGTTGGACTGGATGGCGTGATGTTGGTATGGCAACAAGAGGTTCGATTGAAGCCGTGTTCGAAGCAGCAGGAATTGAAACGCTCTCAGTTGAGGACGGTGTTCGTATCTTCGTAGATGAAGCATTGCGAGGCGGTAAGCGTAGAGTACTCGGGTGCGGTTCACTCGGAATGATGGACCGGTTTGACTCGTTTCGTGAGGCTCCATTGAAATTACCCCCTGGGATGACTGCGATGATTGCTGACCCAGCACGATTCCCGTTTATTGACAAGGTTCTCAACCTAGAAGATGGAACCACAATGACGACTCAAAGTACCCTTTCAGTTGACGACCATCCCTTCCTTTCCGACCATGCCATAGACGGTGTGCCTTACCATCCTGGCGTTATGGCATTGGAAATGTTTGCACAAAATTCTCTCCTTTTGAGGCCATCAACATGTTTAGCAGGGTATGAGGACGTTACCTTTGGGCTACCGGTCAAACTTCTCAAGGGGCCGATGGTTGTACGGGTTGTATCTCGGATTGAGCGGCACGATGGCGACTTGACTTGGGTGCGGTGTACGCTTGTTTCAGACCTTACGAATTCCAAAGGAGAAATCTTTGGTGAGCGTGAACATCACACCGCTTTGGTTCGTTTGGTTGAGAAATGCGAGGACCTGTGCCCATTCCTCGAACGAGAGGTCAATTTGCTTCCAGACATTGGTATACCTCCATTAGGCGAATTGATTCAGCACCCCGATTTCATCTATCTTCGGTACTTCCATGGACCTAGATTTCAATCGCATGGAGGTGTGCTGAGAGGGGTTGGTGATGATGAAGCACCTGGTATTGACGGGCGTGCTTTGATGCGCCACCAACTACCGAAAACCGACCAGTTCTCAATTGAGAACGATGGTGAACAAGTATTGCTTGAGGCGTTGCCGATGTTGATTGAAGCAGGCTTCCAAAATGCCGGTTTGGTAGCCATGGAGTCAAAAGGCTTCAGCAGTCTGCCGGTCGGAATTGAATGGACAACCATGCTCCGGGTTCCCGAAAGTGATGAGGTCCTACGGCTTCGCAGCATTCAAACGTCCTCCGATGACGAAGGCGTCACCGTTCACGATGTCGTCATCGTTGGAGACGATGACGCCCCAGTCCTCGCAATGAAGGGATTGCGGTTGAAGGCGATGGCACCTGTAGCTGAAGAACATAGTGTGGCATTTGATCGTTGATTGGTGAGCGAATGGAACGCCAGATCTTTGAATTAAACCACCCGTTCACTGCAACACAAGGTGTTCGTGCCTATTGCATGCAGGTTCGGACCCTCGGACTTGACGAAGTACCTCTTGCAAATGCGGATGAAGTAGCCACCTTTGCTACACAGAAACGTTTCGACGAGCACATGAGTGGAAGATGGTTATTGGGGCAGGCTCTCAAAAAATGGGGTATTGCCGACCTTAACGTTCTCCAAGTGCTGCGAAACGAAGATCGGGCTCCCCGGGTCGCATACTTGCAAGGTATGTGGTTGAATACACCGCTCCCATCAATTTCAATCTCCCACAGCAGCGGCCATGTCTTCGTAGCCCTTTCTCAATCAAAGTTGGAAGTGGGTATTGATGCAGAGCCAGCTACCCGTTCACTTGCAGAGAATGCCTTTGATATGATGTCAACAGGAGAGGAACTTGAGCAACTTCGCCAACAACCAGGCGCTTCTATGTTCTTGTGGACCGCTAAGGAGGCAGTACAAAAAGCCATGCGAAAGGGGATGCATCTTAATCCTCGTAAAATTAAAGTTTCAATTGGAGAGTTTGAACAGAATATTTCAATTGAAAATTCAAAAATTCAATTGGTAAGTTGGGTAGAAAAAGGGTTCCAGTTTGGGTTGGCAACACGCATGAAATCAGAGCATTTGATCACAGCAGAGGATCTGTTATTGGAGGAAACGCGCTCAGCGATGGAACTGCATCCAGATTGGGGAATTGGCTGCAAGACAAACAGACAAAACGTGTAATTTAGTTCCATATCCTACTGGATTCCCACGGAAGGTTAAGGGCAATGCCCAATTCTGTAAGGATGACGAAATTGAACAGGATGTAGAGCGCTACGGTCAAGGTCCCTACGAACAAGCTGGTGTTAATGACCCTCTGACGTTGACGCTTTGCTTCATCGAGCGTACAGATTCCCTCTTTTCTAAAATACACGATTAGGCCGATGATTACCATCATGGCAGATGCTACGAGGAGGAGCGGCCGGAACCACCCGAGTCCATTGTATCCCCAATAAAGGTCGTCTGAAAGAGCAGCCGCAGTTGACACGCTTGCGAGGCCGAAGAACACGAGGACTACGCTTGGAAAACAGCACATAGAGGCCATGAATGCGGAGCCTCCTATGAGTCTCCATAGGGAACGGACATCGCTTGTTGTAGCCTCGCCGCTCATATACAACAATTACATCGTGT
>CAXAHZ010000161.1:0-4077 GCA_963968875.1 uncultured euryarchaeote | reverse complement strand
CTTGATGCAAGTCGTTCATATTGGTCGGCTAGATTGACCAAACCCATTCCAGTATCAAATTCTATAGCCTTGTTGGGCTTTGAATTTGCTATCAGTAATCGGAGTATTTCAGGGGGGACGAGACCCAATGCTTCAATGGGGCCAACTGTATTTCCCGATGATGAAGACATTGCGCCTTTTCCACGAAGGCTGATCCATTCATAGACAAGAGATTGTGGTGCCTCATGACCAAAGAACCCCGCGATTTCAACGCCAGTTGCATAAGAGCCCCCTGCGGCACCGTGGTCCTTCCCAAACGGTTCGCAAGTGATGTTGTTGAATCCCCATTTTGCAGGCCAATCCAAGCGCCAAGGAAGTTTTCCTTCTCCTTTTGCGATGTTGGATTCTCCAGAATGGCCATCTTTATCGGTCCATGTTACCATTGGATAATCATAGCCGGTTACATTTAATCCATCAAGAGAACCTTTGGAATCAAGCGGTTGCCATGGAAACCAGTCCGGCGGCAGTTCCCTCCCAGATACCCTTTCAATAATTTCCCGAATCGCATCTGGGTCATCGCATGCCTTTTTGGCTGACTCAGCAAATTTTCCTTCTCGGTACGATGTTAGGTTTGGAATTAGCCTTGGTTCAACTCCAATTTGCTTTAGGGCCTCAAGGAACGGTTCAAGGAAGTGATCTCCATACGACCATCCTTGTTCTTCAAATCGTTGCCAGTCAGGTTTTCCATCCTTGTCTGGCGCAGGTATTGAACCGAGTTGATGCCCAATAAAATCCTCATAGGATTCATCGAGGAAAGGATACACTTTGCGCAGTGGATCGGCATTATCAACCACAAAAACGAGTTCAGCATTGAGTCCGTTACGCCGTGCAGCCCGAGCGATCATATCACCGGTCAAAATTTCGCGAAGGTGCCCAATATGAAACTCTCCACTCGGTGTGATTCCGGTAGCAATGATGTGGTCACTTCCACGTTCCGCAAGCCGTTGCGCGATTACATCGGACCAGTGCATGATTTTCCACCTCAAACAGCAACGGCTCTGATCAGTCCACGAAGTGGGACATCATCAATTTCATTACGAGTCGTCTTGTTAACCAAAACAATCGCAAGGGCAACATCGCCTCCAGCATCCCGTATGGATTGAATGGTCTTTGACATTGTTACTCCCGAGGATAGAACATCGTCAATGATGATGACTCGCTTTCCTGCGACTTGACCGTATTTGGTTGAAAGTGAACCGCTGCCGGAACCTTGGTCCGTTGTTCTAAACACGGTCATGTCAGATTCAAGACTGCGTGCGACTTCAAATGCGAATGCGATGCCGTTGATCGAAATTCCCACCACTGTATCAATATCGTCATGGCCAATCTCTTCATCGGCCACATCTGCCATGATCGCTCCTATGGATGCGATACGGTGAGGACGAACACCGAGTGTTCTCCATCCAATACGAACATCGGTCGGGCGGTCTGTTTCGCCAGTTCCAGTCAGCAACCACGTGATCGTATCTTGAGATAGGGACAACTCATCAGCAATTTGGTGCGTATTCAACCCTTCTTTTCGTAGATTGGTTGCAAGTACCTTTAGTTCTTCAATGCTTAACACCATGATGCTCAGTTCGATGGGTTGGTTTGACACACATGAATGCTTTCCCATAACGACCTCACCGGGCGAAAGTCTTGAAGGGTGGGAGGCCGGCCACGAAACATGGCCGACTTTGATTATGAGTCACTCCTTGACCGTGCTCGAGAGAACATCCCTGAAGAAATTTCCAGTCGGTCCCGCTGGCGATTGCCCGCCCCACAGATTCTTATCGAAGGTTCGAATACTATTTTCCGGAACTTCAACGAGGTTGTCTCAATGATGGATCGAGATGAAAATCACGTTTACCAATACATCTTGAACGATTTGGGTACTTCTGGCTCTAGAGATGGACCACGGGCACGGTTCAAAGGGCGAATCCCACCAAAGCGCATCAAAAATACCATTGCCAATTATGTCAATACCTACATCAAATGCAGTCAATGTTCCGCTCCGGATACCCACTTCATCAAAGAGGACAGAACAACGTTGCTGAAGTGCCAAGCATGCGGTGCAACCCGACCTGTAAAGCTTTGATCAATCGCTTAGGTCAAGTGTGAAGTTCACTTGAACTTCACCCGTTTCTAGATGTTTTAGAACAGCGTCAAATGCTCCATCTGCTTCAAGCGAGTACCATGTTGCTTCGGGATAAATGACACATGTTGGTCCAAATTCACAATGGTCCAGGCAACCGGCTTTCTGTACGCGAACACCTTTCATCCCTTTTTCACGAACGGCCTGTTTGAGTTTTCTCATCAAGGATAAACTGTCCTTTGGAAGGCAAGATGGACGACTTGCCCCTTCTGCTCTTTCATGCGCACAAATGAATGCGTGACGATGAAAACCCGGTTCAGTTCGTCCTTTGGGGTCTTTTGGCAATGCTTCACCTCAGTTCATTTATCGCATCAGCAAGATTGAGGTCCTTCTCGGTTATGGCTTGTTGATCGTGAGTCGTCAATTCAAGAATGACATACCCCCATCCAAAATGTATGTCTGCATGATGATTGTGTTGCTCGCAGAGTTGAGATATTTGGTCCACGAAGTTCTTTGATTGCTCAAAATCAACGAATTTGAATTCGCGCATTAAATGGCCATCAATTTCCTTCCAGCCCTCTGGAAGGCTCACGTTGCTCAGCCCCAAAGATGTGAATCGTCGTTTCCTTTGGTTTGTTTCTCGACCTTTTCGTGCAGTGTGGACCGGCGTTTCATGTCCTCTCGCTCGTAAGCAAGAAGTTCTTGGTCATCGATGTAGGCGGGTCTAGTATGTGCTACCAAGACGATTCTAACGATGATGTCACGGGCAATGAAGTGGCTGCGTCCGTCGTCTCCAAGAACTTCAAGGCTGGTTTTTCCACTTGAGAGTAATCGTCCTCGAATGAAAGCATGTGCTGGTTCGCTAAAGGCTTGAACGTTCATGTGGACTTCGATGAAATCATCCTTACGAAGGCCGTGCCGTCGCTCAAGAAGGTCACCGTTGTGAACTGAAGTCATGTCTTCCAGTTTAGGCGAGCCCAAGTCTTTCCACATTGATTGTGCCCATGTAGGGAGTTCGATGCCAGTTTTCTTCTTCGCCATGTCAATGCTCAATCGGCGAGCGTACTTGAACCTCCCCTTTCATCCTGAAGGCCACAAATGAACGGGTGACTTCTTCAAGTGTGGGCAACGGGCAAGGGTTGAGGGAAGGGCATGAAAGTATCCTGGCGAACGCTGAGCACCGTCCTATTGGAGGACGAATTGCTCGATAAAGCCTTCTCTCGCGCAAAAAAAGCGGCTGACCGTGTTGACGACCCTGTTCGGATTTTTCGTGTTCGTAAGCAGATGACGCGCATGGTACAAACAGCAGCTGACGTCATCTTCAACCAGTTTTTTGAACTCGTATCGGCATGGCCCTCTCTTGACCAGTCTCCATTGTTTGATATTGCAATGATCGATGCCTGTGTAGGGAGCGACGAGTACCGTCAAAATTTAGCAGCACTTCAATGGGCTGGTAAGCAGGTCCAACGAATTGCTTCTCAAAATACAAAGAAAATAATTCGAACTGGCCGGACTGAACTTATGCACGATGCACGCCGAGAAGCCTATGGCCGAATCTCATCCATAATGCGCCAAGTAAGTCCTTCGTTACTCTGGCTAAGTGAAGCACGTGAAACCCTTAAGAAGCTTCCAAAAATTGATCCGATTTTACCTTGTATCGTCGTATGTGGCGCTCCAAACGTCGGCAAATCCGCTTTCATATCGGCATTAAGTTCAGGGAACATGGAAGTCAACCACTATCCATTTACCACCAAACAAATTCACGTCGGCCATTTCATGCATCGTCGCCTTCAATATCAACTGGTTGATACTCCGGGACTTCTTGACCGGCCAATGGATGAACGAAATTACATCGAAATGCAAGCGATTGCAGCCCTAGAGCATGTTGGCTCACTTGTCCTGTTTTTGGTGGATGAAAGCGAATCCTGTGGCACATCGTATGACGAACAGATGAATTTGCTGAA